>JAEMTX010000092.1:5723-7378 GCA_016462055.1 Acidimicrobiia bacterium
GTCGGCGAGATGAATGATGAGCGGGTGATCGGTCGGACGACCTTTCACCGAAAACACGCGCGCTACGGCGGCGTCATTCGAAGCGTCGGCACCTAGTCCGTAAACCGTCTCGGTTGGAAACGCCACAAGTCCACCGCCGCGCAACACCGCAACTGCTTGATCTATGTCGCTCGATGTCGTCGCCCATTCGTTGGTCACCGATGATCACGAATCGATACTGGCAATGACTTCTGCACCGAGCCATCCAACACTGTCGATCCATTCAGAGCGCGTTGTTCCGGGCAGGTTGATCGTGAGAGCACTCACGCCGATAGCGGAATAGGCCGCGATATCGTCGACAAACTGCTCTGCATCGGGGAACGATCCGCTAAAGAGGTCGTAGCCAATCGGCGTGAAAATCACCTCAGGTGGAATCTCGCGACCTGCTTTTTCCGAAGCCGCATGGAGGTCGCCGATCCGTCGGGCAAGGTCTTCGATTGTTTCGATTGGTGGCGTGCGCAACATCCGACTCGCACGAGCCGGGCTGGGCATCGGATTCCATCCGTCGGCGAGTTCAACTGAGCGCCGAATTGCGCGGTTTGAGTTCCCGCCGATCCAGATGGGTGGCGATGGCTGTTGCACAGGCAACGGCAACGCGATCGTTTCCACGGCGTCAAAATGCAGTCCACTCATGGTTACCGGTTCACCCGACCAGATTGCCTTCATCGCCCGAATGGATTCGTCGGTGACGTCGTTGCGTTGATCAAAGTCGCCACCAACCGCAGCGAACTCGGGCGCAAGGTACCCGGCGCCAGTTCCGAGAATGACTCGCCCATTGGAAATGACATCGAGCGTTGCAATCGCTTTCGCCGTAGTGAAGGGATTGCGATAGGCGAGAATCGCGAGATTGAAGTGAAGTCGAAGTGAGGTTGTCGCCGTCGAAGCCACCGTCAGAGCAACGAACGGATCCAGAGCGTGATGGCCGCCTCTGGCCATAAAGGTCATATCGGGAGCTGGGTGATCGGTAACGAATACCGCGTCAGCTCCAGCCGCCTCTGATGCCTGCGCCATTTCGGTAATGGCGTCCGCCGAGCACCATTCATTGGGGGAATCCACATGGTGGGTGGGAAGTCCAACAGAAATCTTCATTGTGCTGCCTCAGATCGACGGGTTCGCAAAGTCGTGCATTCGCAAGGTACCCGGCGACGCGTCACTATGACCAGCACAGCCCCTCTAGCGTATTGACATGAACCTCTTCGCCGACGAGCTCACCGCCTCGTCTGCGCCGTGGCCGCTCATAGCCGTCAGTGTCGCCGCCGCTTCAGGGCTTTGCCTTTGGGCGCTGTTTCGACGGGGTTCAATCGCCGATAGAGCTCGGTCTGACACCACTCAATCTCCCGATGATCAGTCCCCCGGCGGCGACTGATCAGTCAGAGTCAGAAACACGACTCGAGCCATGCTTCGTCGCAACTCGTCATGATCTGCGCCCCACGACTGCAAACCCTCGATGTGGGCAGAGACGTGAGCCAGCATCGACACCAACACTCCGGCGTCAGCTAGCGGATCGACGACCTGGCGATCAGGCCGATTGCGCAAGACCACAACAAATGCTTCGGCGGGCGCACCGAGCAATCGCGTTCGTACATCACGAAACCTTTGGTCCCCTTCATCGGTTG
>JAEMTX010000291.1 GCA_016462055.1 Acidimicrobiia bacterium
TTCGCTCGAGAACGAAGCGAGCTTGAACCTTCTGGGCCGATGGATGACGCGGCGATTCGTGTTGCGCTTGTTAGAAGTCCGACTGCAAATCTGCGACTTGGTTCGCAGTGATCCGGGAGTGCGCGACGAACAAATTATCAAGCCGCTCTTTGTCGTGGGTGCGCCTCGAACTGGCACAACTGTCTTGCACGCGTTGTTATCGGCCGATCATCGTCACCGAGTGCCGCTTGGTTGGGAGTTTCTGCGTCCGGTGCCACCACCGACAATCGCGACGTACGAAAACGATCCACGTATCGCTTTGGCTGATGCTGAACTTCGTGGTCCACAACTGGTTACCGGTGGACTCGACGCGATTCATGCCTATGCCGGTCGAATGAATAAGGAATGTCTTTCCGCGATGTCGTTTGCATTCCGCGGCGAGGAATTCATTAGTCGCTACAACACGCCGAGCTACATCGACTGGTTGCAGGCATGTGACATGACTCCGGCGTACGAAATGCACCGTCTCGTACTGCAGATTCTCCAGCGCCGCATACCAACTGAGAAGTGGGTCTTGAAGTCCCCGGTGCATTTACACAATCTTCCGGTGCTGCTCACTACCTACCCAGACGCACAACTCGTCATCACTCATCGCGATCCGCTGGCGATTCTTGGTTCTGTCACAAGTCTGATTGCGACGCTGCGCTGGGCCCATAGCGACGATGTCGATACTTCTGTTATCGGTCGCTATCACGCAGACCTCTATCACTCCGATCTCGATGGCTTGGTCGATCTTCAAGCGAACGGAGTGCTGCCGGAAGGCCGCGTCTCGCACGGTTCCTTTGCCGATTTCAACGCAGACGGTGTGGCGGTAGTTGCACGCATCTATGACGAACTCGGGATTGATCTTCTCGATGATGTTCGAGTTGCGATGTCAGCGGCGCTTCAAGCGTCATCGCGTGAAAAGCACGGCGATCACACCTGGTCATTCGATTGGCTCGGTCTTGACGCCGCCGAGCAGAAAGAAAAGTTTGCGCGCTATTGCGCAACGTTCAGCGTCACAGACTGAGCCGAGTTGATCGCTCAATTGACAATTTCTACTGATTTAATAGACAATCTGTGATGGATGAATATCTCGTTGTCGCCCTTGCCGGCTTCCTCGCTTGCATGGTCGATGGCTCGTTGGGGATGGGATTTGGCCCGACATCATCAACGATCCTGCTGGGCACGGGAATGTCGCCAGTTTCGGTATCGGCAACGGTGAATATTGCGAAGGTCGCCACCGGCGTTGTTGGCGGACTGTCGCATTGGCGTTTCGGCAACGTTGATCGTCGTTTGGCCGTCCGAATGGCTGTACCGGGAATGGTCGGCGCCCTGGTTGGTGTCACGGTTCTTCGCAGTATTGACGCGTCGGCGTTGCGACCATTGTTGGCAACGATGCTGATCGTTGTTGCCTTGCGCATTCTTTTTAGATTTCGTCGTTCGAATCAAGCAGTACAGACCCAGTACTTGCCAGAGGAGGTTTCACTCCGAGGAGTGGGTGCGGCCGGATTCGCGGGCGGCGTGACTAACGGTCTTATCGGAGCTTGGGGCCCAGTCGTGACGCCAGTACTTCTGCATAAAGGCCTCTCTGCTCGCTACACCGTTGGTTCGGTGAATGCAGCCGAGGTGGCGGTCGCGGTTATTTCGGTTGGCTCACTTTTTGGCGCCATTCAAGGGGGAGATGTTGAGGTCGGGATCCTTGTAGCGATGCTGATCGGTGGAGTAGTGGCGGCCCCTCTTGCTGCACTGCTTGCGCGTCGACTCCCGCAACAGAAAATGGGTATCGCCGTCGCAGGGTTGTTGTTGTTCACCAATGTGCGCGAGCTCGCTGGTTGGTTCGGTCTTGGCTGGTCGAGGTGGGTGGCCTATGGCCTTGTCATGGTCTTGATGGGGATGGCCTTGAGTACCAGCGAACGGTTTCGAATGGCGGATTTTCGATTGCGCAGAGTAGAGTCGGAATCACGCCGCGGGGTGGAGCAGTCTGGTAGCTCGTCGGGCTCATAACCCGAAGGTCGT
>JAEMTX010000093.1 GCA_016462055.1 Acidimicrobiia bacterium
CAGCCTCCTCAACGGAATGCGCGGCAACAAGGTTGGCGAAATGCGTTTCGAGGGCGAAACCGTTCCTCCTCGTTCAGCAAGCGAATACTTCGCTCAGAGCTGTTTCGTAGGAATCAGTCAGCCAACTCCTGCTGACATTTCTGCTGGCATGGACATCTTGGGCATCGACAAGATGATGTGGGGCAACGACTACCCGCACGAAGAGGGCACGCATCCGTTTACGCGTGAACATCTCCGTCAGGTTCTCGGACACCTTGAACCCACGCAGATTCAGCAGATTCTTGCTGGCAACGCTGCGGAGTTCTACAACTTCGACCTCAAGGCCTTGCAGCCATTTGCTGACAAGTACGGCCCCACCGTCGGCGAGATTGCTGTGCCGCTCACCTCGCTTCCCTCGGGAGCGAACCAGGCACTCGAGCGTTCAGCCGCTCAGCTTTCCAAGGCGGGCTGAGTTCAGCCTGAGTTCACAACTGTTTGCACGCGAAAAGGCCCCGGATCGCTCCGGGGCCTTTATCGTTTTCCGATCACGCTCATGAAAGGCGCGTGTCGAGAGTTCATCTGCTCGCTGATTTGTTACGAAAAAAGATTCGTAATGAGTGTGAGAGCGCTCAGGATGAACAACGCCGCGGCGGGCAATGTCTCGGCGCCCGAGTCTCCGAGTTTGGCGTGGGCCCGAATGGCCAGAATGAAATAGACAACGAGTCCCAGTGCGGCAAGGACGCCAACAGGTCCGACGGCAAGACCCACAAGGAGGCCAAGGGCTCCAAGTGCTTTCGTGGTTCCGAGCGTCCGAACGAAATTTGGACGTCGGCCCAATTTTCCAACGAGTTCGATGACCGATTGAGGCATCGTGAAGTCGTAGGCGGCGCTCCCAAGCATGACGAGGGCGGTGACGACCGAGAAGAAAGTTGCTGCTCCACTCATGTTGGACAACGCTATTGCTCGGCAACCTTCGGCCGAGGGATACCGCAACCTCCCGGCAACGCCTTGGGGCAGATAGCGTTTGCACCATGAGCGAGTATGAACCAAGCCCTTGGGAACCCATTGCCGACCACGTTGAGCGCTATCTCTCTACCAACGGGGAGGACGGATTCCTCTGGGAAGGCGCCGAAACCATTGTGCTGACCACGACCGGTGCGAAATCGGGCAAGCTGCGTCGCACCCCACTGATTCGAGTCACTGATGGCGAGCGGTATTTCTGTGTCGCCTCTATGGGTGGTGCGCCGAATAATCCGCAGTGGTTCCACAACATGGTGGCCAACCCAGACGTGACCGTTCAGGATCGAGCCGATGTCCACCAGCTCACCGCTCGCGTTGCGACGCCTGACGAAAAGGCGAAGTACTGGTCGATCGCAACTGCCGCCTGGCCTGCCTACGACGCGTATCAAGCATCCACCGAACGCGATATCCCACTCGTTATCTGCGAGAAGGCATAGGTCGGAGTTTCTGATGACAGCGGAGCACCAACACTCTGCTGACCATGTTCATGATGTCGGGTGCGAAGCAAAGCGTTCCCGATTGACGGCGTCGTTTGCGATGCCGTTGCGACCGCTGCGTTGGCTCGTCGTTGGTTGCTTGGGCCTTGCTGTGGTCGGAATGGCTCTACCGTTCTCGCCCATTCCACCGTGTCCGATGTTAACGATTACGGGTGTTCCTTGTCCGCTGTGCGGGATGACCCGATCAGCTCGTTCGCTTTTGCATCTTGACCTCTCGGCGTCGTTGCGGTTCCAGCCTTTCGGGCTTGCTGCGTTCTCGTGCGGAGTGATCATCCTCGCTCTTTGGGTGATCCCGAGAACTCGCGCAGTTTCTGTCGTTCGAATACCCGTTGCGGTAGTTATTGCGGTAGTCGCCGTTTCGTGGATCTGGAATATTGCGTTCAACCCGACATTCGCGTGATTTGAGTTAGCAGTGGAAAACGACAAACGCCCCGGCGAACCGGGGCGTTTGCGAAACAAAGGATTGCGTATCAGGCAGCGACAGCGCCCTGTGCCTCCCACAGTTCATTGGCGGCGTTCTGAACCTGAACGATCCAGATGAAAACTCCCAGAATGGGAAGCAGAATCCAGAGACCGTGGATGGCGTTGACGCGCTCGGGCATACCGGCACGCTTGCGGCTCTCGCCAACCTGCCACGGAATAAGGAAGATGGCAACGATGCCACAGACGATCGTGATCAACAGGCCGACGATGCCGCTCACGCCTTCCTTGTCGAATTCGTTCGTTTCCTTGAACATTTCGTAATGCCAGTAGATGCCATAAATGCCAAGAGTGACAATGGTCAATAAAATGACAACGATTGGATTGCGGATTTTTCCAACAGGACGCATTGGATCCCCCCCCTTTGGGTTAGTGGACGCACCGAAGATGCTCCTGCGATCACTCTAGAGGTTTTGGATCAGCTGAGACGGGAATGTCTCAAACGTTCATTCTCCGGCCTTCATGAGTTCAACCCGAACGCCATCGGGATCAGCGATGAAGACGAGTTCGACCGATTCTGCGCCCTCACCCATCTTGGTACGTGTCTTTTCGATGACCGTTCCGCCACACTCGACAAGGCGAGCAATCTCGGCATCCATGTCGTCGACGTAAACCGCGAAGTGGGTGAAGCCCACCTGGTTGCGTGACATCGATGGGGAGCCATGGGTTCCGGGTGTGCGGTAGTAGAGGAGCTCGAATTCGAATCCGTCGCGCTTAATGAAATGAGCGGTGAAGTCGACCTCGCCGCCAACCTCAAGTGAATCGGACCATTCGCCGCCAACGGGCGGGACCATCGTGGTCTCGAAACCCATCCCGTCGCACCAGAATCGAAGTGACTTCTCGAGATCGGTAACGCAGATGCCAACGTGGTGCGGGTAAATAGCCATAGGTCCCCCTGTAACAAAACACCATTGGTGGCGTCTTTTTGCAGTGTAGGACGTTGGGTGATCTTGATGCCGAGCGACTTTAAGCCTCGAAGCGGCTAGGTTTCGAAGTTGGGGGGTGGTCATGATGTTTGACCCGTTGTCCGCTGCATTCGATGATCCTGGATTCGCTGACTTGCGACAACAGTGTCCTGTTTCCAAGACCGAAATGGGGGCGTGGTATTTCGCGCGTTATGACGACACAGTCGACGGAGCAAAGAGCGTCGACCGGTTTATTGCAAGCTTCCGCGAACCGGGTGTCGTGGTTGCTCCTGAAGAGCAACTCATCAACGAGATCCCTGAACCGCGTCATGGCCAGATTCGCCGAATTATCAACTCAGCAATTGCCGCTCATCGCATCGGCCGCGTCGAACCGTTTTGCCTCGAACTTTGTCATTCGCTCCTCGATGGCATTCTCCACGCGGAGGGGCCGGTGGATTTAGTTTCGGATTACGTCATGCCGGTTCCGAACAACGTCATCGCCCATCTTCTGGGAGCGCCCCCCGAAGATTTCTGGCAGTGGGCAAACTGGTCCGACGAAGTTGTGCAGGGCACGTACCCAACAAAGAATCGGAATGAACGGGGCGAAGGGCTTGCCGGTGCTCATCCAGAGTTTGTGGCCTATGTCGACGGATTGATTGCCGACCGACGCCGTGAGCCCACCGACGACTTCATAACCCGGCTCATCAACACTGAAGTAGATGGGCGCAAACTCACCGAGATCGAAGCCAGAACGCAACTCGTTTTCCTTTTTGTCTCTGGAAATGAAACCACCCGTCATCTCATAGGAAATCTCTTGTGGCGCGTCTCGACGGACCCCGAGTTATTTGCCACGTTGCAGAATGACCGCTCGCTCATCCCGTTGGCGGTCGAAGAGTGTTTGCGTCTTGATCCTCCTGTGAAGTTTCTGATGCGCAATTGCATGATCAATACCACTGTCGCTGATGTCGAAATTCCTGCGGGAGCAAAAGTTGCGTTCGGTATTGGTTCGGGGAACCGCGACGACAACAAGTTCGACGATGGGAATAGTTTCCGTCTTGATCGCTCTGACCCGAGATCGCACCTTTCCTTCGGCGGCGGACCCCATGTGTGTCCGGGAGCAATGCTCGCAAGACTCGAAGCCCGAGTGGCGCTCGATGTGTTTCTCGATCGCGTGAAGGAAGTTGCACTGGTCGACGGCGAGTTCAGAGGCGTTGAGGTGTTCTGGGCGCACGGTCCGGCGACGCTTCTGGCAAACATCGCTGGGAACTAGCGTCAGTGGCTTCACGGAACGAGGGGGAGTCATGGCAGGTCGGCTTGAGGGGAAAGTTGTCATCATCACTGGTGCTGCTCGTGGGCAGGGCCAGGCCGAGGCTGAACGATTCGCCGCCGAAGGCGCCCATGTGATTGCTGGCGATGTGCTTGACCACGAGGGAATCCACCTCGACGTGACCTCGCCCGACAGTTGGGCTTTGGCGGTGGCCGGGGCATTGAAAGACCATGGCCGCATTGATGTCCTGCTTAATAACGCCGGCATCCGCGCTGTCGGCCCGGTTCATGAAATGCCGATCACCGACTTCCAGCACGTGATGGACGTCAACTTGATTGGTCCACTTCTTGGAATTCAAGCAGTCGTGCCTCATATGCCTAGCGGAAGTTCCATCATCAACGTCTCTTCGCTGAACGGACTCGCTGCGAACATCAACACCTCTGCTTATACGACCTCAAAGTTCGCGTTGCGGGGTTTAACGAAAGCGGCCGCTCTCGACCTTGGACCTCTTGGCATTCGAGTGAACGCGATTCTCCCCGGAGTTATCCGTACGCCAATGATCTCCTACATCGTCGACGACCACGAAGAACGACTGGCTGCCGGTCTTCCACTCGGTCGTATTGGAGAGCCGATGGACATCGCGGCGGCTGCGTTGTTTCTCGCAAGTGATGAGTCAGCGTGGATCAGCGGCCTCGACCTGACGGTCGACGGTGGCCAGATGGCAAGCACGCCAAAGCTCTAAGAGCGAGACATGGACAAACTCGATCTTGTAAATCCTGATCTGTACCTGAATGGGGTGCCGCGCGACTACCTCAGTTGGTTGCGCGACAACGAACCGATCTCTTGGCATGAAGAATCCGATGGCCCGGGTTACTGGGTGTTCTCTCGCTTTGACGATGTGGTTGCGGCCAACAGGGATTGGGAGTTGTATTCGAACTCTCTGAAGGGTTCTTCGATTGAGGAAGCGCGCTCGGAGGAGGAGCTCATCGCTCGTCGAAGAATGTTCGTCAATCAAGATCCGCCACAACACACCCGCTATCGCAAACTTGTCAGTTCCGCGTTCACTCCAGGCCAGATCAGGCGGATGGTCCCACTCATCGAAGAAACTTGTTCGCGCCTCGTTACTGGTCTGCTCGATGGTGAAGTTCATGATTTCGTCTCTGTGGCCGAAGAACTCTCTTTCCAGATGGTGGCAACGCTCTTTGGGGTGCCCGAGTCAGATTGGCCCGGGCTCATAGAGATCTCGCGAGTGATGGCCGATTTTCAGGATCCCGAAGTGAACCCGGGCCTGGCTCCTCGGCCGGAAATGCAGCGCGACATCGCCGAGTATGCGCTTTCGCTTATTACTGATGTGCGAACCAATCCCGATCGACATCTTGGCGTTATTGCCGACCTCGCCAACGCCGAGATTATTGATGATGATGGCGTTCATCGTCTGAGCGACGCGGAGATCGTGGGATTCTTTCCTGCCGTTCTCGTTGGTGGTTTGAGTACAACAGAGCATTCAATGACCGAGATGATTCATTCATGGGTTGAGGAACCAACATTGTTCGATCCATGGCGTGGCGATGAATGTCCGCCGGCGTTTGTTGAAGAGTTTTTGAGGTGGCGAGGACCAGTGATGACGTTCAGGCGAACAGCCACACGGGATCATGAGCGAAGCGGGGTACACATCGCAGCCGGCGACAAGGTTCTTCTGTCGTATGCGTCCGCAAATCACGATGACCGGCACTTCTCTCATCCCGAACTCTTCGATCCATCGAGAGATCCCCTTGATCATGTGGCGTTCGGCGGGGGAGGCCCACACTTCTGTATTGGCGCACAACTGGCACGGATGGATTTGAAACTCGTTTTCGGTGAACTTCTCCGGAGGATGGGCACCGTCGAGTTAGCGAGTGAGCCCCAGCGATTGCGGGCAAACCAATTTGCTGGTTGGCTCCACTATCCAATTCGTGCGACAGCGGTATGACCTCATCGGAGGCGTTTGCCAACGAGCAATCGATCTGCATCGGATGTGGGCTCTGCTGCGACGGAACCATCGTCACCCATTTAGCGGTACGCGACGAAAGCGATTTGGGCGCTCCGCTGCGAGGGCTTGGGGTCGAGATCATTGCTGCAGCTGATCCTCCAGTCTTCGCTTTGCCTTGCCCGGCATTGAACGAAGGGATTTGCACGATCCATGCTTTACATCGGCCGTCTGCGTGTTCGCAGTTCGAGTGTTCACTCTCTCAAGGGGTGATCGACCAAACCGTCACACCCGAAGAAGCTCGACTGTTTATCTCTGCAACGTTTGCACTCCGCGACGCATATCGAGATGGATCGGTCAGCGCTGACGTGTTTAACGAACACATCGATTCAGTATTCCGGCGTTAGCCGCAACGTTGACAGAGTTTCGAATCCTCAGGAGCGTTCGAGGATCCGAATGGGGAGTTGACGAGGGCCGCGAACCTGGCCTTGCGAGAACGTGGTTGGCTCAGAGGCATTGAGCTCAAACTTCGTGTAGCGCTTGAGCCACTCCTCGAGAGCAACGGTCATTTCCATGCGGGCGAGGTTGGAACCGAGACAGCGGTGAATGCCAAGACCGAATGCGCTGTGGCGATTGATCTCGCGATCGATCAGTACCTCATCAGCATTGTCGAACGCTTCCGGGTCGCGATTCGCTGCCGGGAAACTAAGGAAGATCCAGTCGTCCTTCTTCATTGGACAGCCTTGGAAGTCAAAGTCGTCCTTCACGAGTCGAGCCATCGAGACCGGCGCGTAGGCACGAAGGAACTCTTCGACAGCGGAGGGAAGCAGTTCGGGATGGGCGACGAGGCGGGCGAGATCATCGGGGTTGTTAGCAAGGTGCCAGATAGATGAACCGATGGCCGACCATGTTGTGTCGATTCCGGCCACGATCAACAGAAGGATCGAACCAAAGACGTGTTCGTCGGAAAGTTTTTCGCCCATGATCTCGGCATCGAGGAGATAACTTATGAGTCCGTCATCGGGGTTTTCGCGTCGTTCGACAATTGTCGGGACTATGTATTCCTCGACCGGTTTGAACGCTTCAAGTCGCTCTTCGGCTGGGAGGTCGACGCCTTCTAGGACGATCCGAACGAATTCGCGGAACTGTTCACCGTCTTCTTGGGGGAGCCCGCACAGTTTTGCGATGAGACCAACCGGAATGTGTTCGGCGTACTGAACACTGG
>JAEMTX010000292.1 GCA_016462055.1 Acidimicrobiia bacterium
GGCCGAGATGGAGAACATCGCCATGGGCATGGTGCCCAGCTACGGATGGCGCTCGAGTAACGAAATTTGAGTTCCCGGCCCGTGGCGGGTGCACATTTCGGTTGGCTTCGTGCGTTCTACAGGTGGGGCCGAACGGCGGACCTCAGATCGGAGACAGCAATGAGCACCACGCCACGGGCCATTCATTTGGTCGACGTTGAGAACATTTTCGCCCTCACTTGGGGCAAGCCCGTCAGTTGTCTGGCCGGTGAGTTGTACCGGTCCATCGCCTCAGTCGGAGACGGCGACCTGATCGAGGTCGCCGCCGACGTCACCCGAGTGTTCGACACCAAAGCCGCATTCCCAGGCGCTCAGCTGCGCCACGGCCGGGGTCACGACGGTGCCGATCGCGCCCTCATCGAGAATTTCGATATCGACCACGCCGCCAAACGTTTCGACACGGTGGTCATCGGCAGCGGCGATCACGCCTTCATCGATGTTGCCTACCGTGCTCGCCAGCGGGGCCTGAAGGTCGTTGTCGTTTCACGACCGGCGTCACTCAGCCGTGCACTGGCGAGCTATGCCGATCTCGTGATCGATGTTCCCGAGTTCGAGTTCGCCGCGTAAACAAATTTTCTGCACGTGTGCACATTTTGTGCCGTTACGTGCGTTCCCCTCTTACAACCCTGATCGCCAACTCCCAAGGAGCTGCCTTATGCAACCCAAGATCACTTTCGACCGCACAGTCGTCACCGTATTGAACGACGCGATTGTTCACCTTCTCGTTGAGCTCACCGCTCCCCCGGCGCCCGACACCGACCGACCACCGCTCGACGTCGTACTTGTTCTCGACAAGTCCGGTTCGATGAACGGCGCTCCCATCGAGTCGGTCAAGGCTGCGGTTGCACATTTCCTCCGACTCGTTGGTGCGAACGACCGCGTCGGTGTCGTCGCTTTCGATGACAACGTCGAACTTGTTCTGCCCCTCGACCGTCACGTCGCTGATGAAGCGATCGCTCGAGTGAACACCATTCATGGTGGCGGCATGACCAACCTCAGTGGCGGCTGGCTCAAAGGTCTCGAGATGCTCGAAGCATCGAGCCGTCCCGACGCACTTCGCCGCATCATCCTGCTCACCGATGGTCATGCCAATGTGGGCGAACGCAACCACGACAAACTCATCGGTGTCGCCAGTGCCGCCCGCAGTCGCAACATCACGACCACCACGATCGGTTTCGGTGACGGGTACGACGAACAGCTTCTTTCGCTCATCGCCGACAACGGTTCGGGCAATGACTACTGGTGTGCAGGTCCCGACCAGGCTCCCCAAATCTTCAACGACGAGTTCGAAGGTTTGGCATCGGTTGTTGCACAGAACGTGTCGGTGGAAATACAACCGACCGACGGTGTCATCGACATCGGCATCCTCAACGAATTTCCAATGACACCCGTTGGCCGTGGCGTGCAGATCGCGCTCGGCGATGCCTACGGCGATGAAAAGCGTCGTGTGATCGCGAAACTGCTCCTGCCCACGGTGCGCGAAGCAGGGCCCTACCCCCTGGGCGAAATCATCATCCGATGGGCGACCGCTGGTGATGATGTGGAATTGCACACCGTCACCGTTCCCATTGGCATTGGCGTGTCGAGCGATCCCGATGCACCTGATCTCGATGCCGACCCGGCCGTAACCGAACACGTGAACATCCTGCGTGCTGCGGAAGAACGTCGCACTGCCATCGACGCCATCAACCGTGGCGACTACGACATCGCCAGCAGTTCATTCAACATTGCTGCCGATCTCCTCGAGTCTTCCGGTGGCGACGCAATGCTCATTCGTGAACTTCGGGTCGATGCCAGTCGCGCCTCGAGCGGGGACTGGGACGAAATGTCGACCAAGAAGCAGTGGGCCAATCGCCGCGCCGAGACAAAGGGTCGCAAGACCCGCTACGACGACTGAGGCCAGGCGGGGTTCCGGTTTCAACCGGCGGTGTCACAGCCAAGTGGGTCCATGGCGGCAGAGCCCTTGCGCTGCCCACTTCCCCGTGACCCGCACTG
>JAEMTX010000094.1 GCA_016462055.1 Acidimicrobiia bacterium
CGAACGTCATGAACACCCATGGCTTGGGGCCTTTGGTGTATTCGCTATGGACGAATTCGAGTTCGAAGCCGGCAGCCTTCACGAGTTCCACTGGGTCCCGGGTGAGGTGGCAACCATCGGCCAGACGCTTTTCAAGTGGATCAAGGCGACGCTGCCAGGTCTGGGTCTTCGCGTCGGGGGCCAAGCCATGTTCGAGGAAGTGGAACTTTCCACCGGGCTTGAGCACGCGGCGGAGTTCGGCGAGCGCTTGTTCAACGCCGGGGATGGTGCAGAGCGTGAAGGTGCAAAGCGCTCCGTCGCAAGAATTGTCGCCGAGTGCCACGGTTTCGCCATGCAGGCCTGCGTACTGGATGGGAATAGGGGAGGCAGCGATTCGTGGGACTGCGATCTTGCGAGCGGTTAACGCCGGCTCGACGGCGTAGACGAGTTCGATCTCTGGCGGATAACTCGCGACGTTGAGGCCAGACCCAAATCCGATTTCCAGCACTGTTCCTGAAAGGCCGGCGGCCACGGCGTCGCGTCCCTCTTGCATGGCGGGCGTGCCGAGTGCCTTGTCGATAAAGCGGGGAACGATGTGCTTGCTGTAGAAACCCATTTCGGTGACCGTAGCGGTTGAGGGCGTTGCGATTCTGTCCGCCCTATGGTGACCACAGGACAAGAGGGGGAACGATGCAACTTTGGACCGATGAAATCGAGGCCATGAGGCCCGAGGCGCGCGCTGTTGTCGATGCCGGGATGGCGCTAGTGGCTGAAGCGTTTGCCAGCGATGGTGAACCGCCGAAGGATCTACTCGGTCAGGTTCAGCAGATGCGCGGAACATTTGAGCGCACGTTTGCGCCGCTACCTGAAGCAATTGTTCGCGATATTGCCGGTGTCTCATGTCGCACGTTTCTTCCTGACGGCCCGGCTTCGGCGGTCTACGTGCACTTCCATGGTGGCGGAATGGTTATCGGTGCACCGGAAATGGGCGATACCGGCAATTTGGATCTGAGCCGCCGATTCGGAATGGCAGTGGTCTCTGTTGGCTATCGCAAAGCCCCAGAGCATCCATTTCCTGCCGGTCCCGATGATGGGCTCGCGGTGGTGAAATGGGTGATCGAAAACGGACTGGCCGAGTACGGCTCGAATCGCATCATCGTTGGCGGAGAATCTGCGGGCGGGTATATGGCAGCAGCGGTCGCGTTGCGCATGAGCGACGAACTCAATGCATTCGACAATCTCATTGGCGCCAACCTGGTGTTTGGGGTGCACGACTGGGGACGTTCGCCCAGTCAGCGCGGTCTGCGCGTGCTCGACGGTCCCGACTTGCTCACGCCAGAAGGTATGGCGATGTTCGGCGATTGCTATCTGCCCGGCATGAGTATTGAGGAGCGACGCTCGCCAAACGTGTCGCCCCTGTTTGCTGACTTACAAAACTTGTGTCCTGCATTCATGAGCGTGGGAACGGCAGACCACTTACTCGACGACACATTGATGCTGGCTCCTCGTTGGGCCGCTGCGGGCAATGAGGTTGAACTGTTTGTTGCGCCTGAGATGCCTCACGGATTCCAAGCATTTCCATGCGGGATTACTTCGGCGTGGGCAGCGGCTCTGTTCGATTGGTTCGCTCGTCTACTAGCAAATCAGCGGTAAGCAGATTGCTCGAGTTCGTGGCCGCTTTCGATGTGCCACGCTCTCGGTACAGAGAGGGAGAAACGCGTGTCTGGGCCATTAGAAGGTGTGAAAGTCGTCGAACTTGGTATGTGGGTCGCAGGACCCGCGTGCGCAGGGATTTTGGCTGACTGGGGTGCTGACGTCATCAAACTTGAGCCACCTGGCGGCGGTGATCCCGCGCGCACGTACCAGGCACTTTTCGGAACGATGATGCCGGACAATCCGGTGTTCGAAATGGACAACCGTTCGAAGAAGTCTGTTGCTGTCGATCTTCGAACCCCCGATGGTCAAGCGCTTGCTCTTGAACTCCTTGCCGATGCAGATGTCTTCGTCACAAACCTTCGGCGCGCGGCATTGGAACGGTGGGGGCTCGGTCCTGACGCCGTGATGGAGCGGAACCCGCGTCTCGTCTACCAACTCATTACCGGATATGGGATGGAAGGCCCCGATGCGGGGCGCCCGGCCTATGACATCGGCGGATTCTGGGCTCGTTCTGGAGTTGCGTCGTTGCTGCGCACTCCCGATGGTCCGCTTCCGTTTCAACGCGGTGGCATGGGTGATCATCCGACCGGTAGCTCTGCTTCGGCGGCAGTTTGCGCTGCGCTCTTTAGTCGCGAGCGCACCGGAAAAGGTCAATTGGTTTCAACCTCGCTCGTTCGTCAAGGCGTCTACACGATCGGTTTCGATCTTTCGATCACACTTGGATGGGGCGATCACATCGGCATCGGTGCACGCGAAACCATGGGTAATCCATCCATGAACAACTACACGTGTGGCGACGGAAAGATGATTTGGCTCATCGGTCAAGAAGCCTTTCGACATTGGCCACCGCTGTGTCGAGTTGTCGGGCATCCCGAATGGCTCGAGGACGGTCCGTACGCAACGCCGCTTGGTCGTCGCGACAATGCGCGTGAACTCATCGCCGAACTCGACGCGATCTTCGCAACAAAGTCTCGAGATGAATGGTCAGTGATTTTTGATACCGAGCCCGACATGTTCTGGGCACCGGTAAACGAAATCGACGATGTGCTGATCGATGAACAAATCCACGCTGCCGGGGCCTTTATCGAAGTTCCGGAAGCGAATGGTTCAGCGATGCGAATTGCCAGTCCATCGGATTTCTACGGAACTCCTTGGCAAGCTCGTTCCGGAGCACCAGAACTTGGCCAGCACACTCGTGAAATCTTGGCCGCGATGGGTCGATCAGAAGCAGAAATCGATGCATTGTTCGAAGCGGGCACGGTGGCATGAGCGTCACCGGATATGACGTTCGGTTGCGTCCGGCCCAGCCGGCGACACCCGCCGCTGATGCATTCACGATTCATCGTTCCGATATCGGAAACGGTCTTGAACTCGCTTATGTCCGTGAAGGTGTCGGCGGATATCCGCTCCTTCTGATTCACGGCTATCCGGAAACGAAGCGCATTTGGTGGCGCAATATCGAACCGCTTGTTGCCGCTGGTTTCGAGGTCATTGTTCCCGACCTTCGGGGACATGGCGATTCGGATCTCTCCGAATCCGATACCTACGACCTCGTCACCTACAGCCGCGATCTGTACGCGCTGGTGCATGACGTTCTTGGTCATGAACACGTCGGTGTGATTGGCGGAGACGTCGGCGGAGTTGTCGCTGTCGACATGGTGCATCGATTCGAAGGTTTCGTCGACGCGTTGTGCTTCTTCGACACGGTGCCGCCAATGGTGATCGATGCGTACGTAGCTGCAGGTATTGACATCGGTTCGATCAAAGCAATTGCCGATGGACCCACTGGTGACTACCGCCGCCGCCAAGGTGGTGAGCCTGATGTGTTGGCCGCGGAATTGAATTCGCCGGCGTTACGTCGAGCGTGGGTTGCTGCGATGTACGGCCCTCGTTTGTGGGCATCACCAGGCACGTTCAGCGACGCCGACATCGATTTCATGACCGAGCCTTGGGCTGATGAGGCTCGACTTCGAGCTGGATGGGCGGTCTATCAACTTGGGTACGGACGCACCGCGGAGGAGTTCCCAATCCTTGACCGCACGGTCGACGCGCCGACCCTTCTCTTTTATGGTGCCGACGATCAGGTCGTAGGCCCCGATTTCCTTCACTGCTGTGAAGTTGCGTTTACAAATCGCGTAGGTCCGCTGGTGCTTGCGGGCGCCGGACATTTCTTGCAGTGGGAGCGGGCAGATGTTTTTAATCCCACGGTGTCGATGTTCTTTCACTCAATTGCATCGAAGGTGTGATCATGGCTTCGTCAGAAATGCTTGACGCCCAGACCCCGATTGTCATAAGCGCTGCAGAAATTGTGCACCGCGATGGACCCGGCTTTGCGATGACATCTGCGACCGATCTCATGATCGAAGCCGTGCAATCTGCGTTGGAAGCAACCGGTGCGGCGCAGTCGTTGGGTGCGTTGACGGGAGCGGTCTTCGTTCCGCACGGAACCTGGTCGGAAAGCGATCCCGGTCGAGCCATCGCCGTTGCTGTTGGTGCTCCGAATGCCCGAAGCATCAGAAGCGAACTTGGTGTTCTGCAGCAATCATTACTTGCCAGAGCAGCAACCGATGTTCGCTCAGGAGTTGTTGACGTTGCCATAGTCGTGGGCGGAGAAAACCGCTGGTCCGGCGTAATCGCTGGAAAGTCTGGAAGCACCGTTCCCGACGCGCCGGCAGCTGCCCGTTCATCGGAACCCGACGAAGTCATCGCTCCGAAGGAAATGGTGATTTCGCAGATCGAGATCGAGCGCAATCTCACGACTGCTGCTCATCAATACGCAATTATCGAATCTGCGCTTCGTCATCACCTTGGTCGCTCGAACCGGGCCCATCAGCGCGAACTCGGAGATCTTTGGGCACGGTTTGCTCAGATCGCCGCGCACGCACCCGCGGGCTGGGATGACCGCGCATTGACATCAGACGAGATCGCGTTCGAATCTGAATCGAATCGGATGATCGCAGCCCCCTATCCCAAATGGCTGATTTCACAGTGGAATGTCGATCAGGCTGCAGCACTCATCTTCACCACCGTCGGAACGGCGAGTCGTCTCGGTCTCGACGAATCGACATGGGTGTTCCCCCTCGCAATGGTCGAATCCAATGCAGTCATTCCGCTTCCCGAACGCGCTGATGTCCATCGCTGGCCGGCATCTCAGCTCGTAGCGAGGACTGCACTTGAGTCATCTCGCGTCACTATCGATGAAATCGGACCTGTCGATCTCTATAGCTGCTTCCCAGCAGCAGTAGAAGTACAAGCTCGAGAGATTGGTTTCTCAATCGATCGTGACCTCACCCTCACTGGCGGTATGACATTTGGTGGCGGGCCGTTCAATAACTATGTGCTGCAAGGTGCAGCGGCGATGGTGCGTCGCTTGCAGGAACTTCCCGACGCAACGTTTGGCATGACAAGTGCAGTGAGTGGCCTTCTCACAAAGCCGGCAGTGACGGTCTGGTCAAACCGCGAACCAAGGACACCGTTTGTTTCGCTCGATGTCAGCGAAGAAGCCGAACGAGCAACCGAACGGCGACTGGTGGACCCCGACCTCACCGGGGCTGGGGTGGTTGTGGGAGCCACGGTTCTACCCAGTCGCGATGGCCAGCTCACAACGGTGGCTCTGGTTGAGGTTGATGAGGTTCGAACGGTCGTTCAGAGTCACGATTCTGGGGTCGGCCAAACGTTTATGGATTCGGACCCGGTTGGCCTCTCGGTCATCATTGGTGATCCCGGGGAATTCACGCTGGCCTAGACCTAGCGGTCCTTGAGTGCGACGTCCTGGTTGTGATCGTGACAAACTGACGATCCGTCAGATTCCCGGCGAGTGCTGGGCGACGCCCAGGAGGCCCCCATGGAAATCCCCCGCATTATCTCGGTTGACGATCATGTCGTAGAGCCCCCCGACCTGTGGTCGTCGCGCCTCCCCGAGAAGTACCGCGAACGAGGCCCGCGCGTCCTTCGCAAGAAGGTGAAGATGGGAATTATCGGGGGAGTGTTCTCCTTCGAAGTCAGTGAAGACGATGGCGTCGATTGCGACGTCTGGTACTACGACGATCTCGTCTACCCGTTCACTCGCCTTTCAGCCGCCGTCGGCGCTGAGGTTGTACAGAACGAGCCATGCACGTTCGATGAGATTCTTCCGGGTTGTTACGATCAAACCGCGCGCCTTGCGGACATGGATGCCAATCATGTCGAGGCATCGATTTGTTTCCCGAATATCCTTCCGCGATTTTGTGGCCAGACATTTTTGGAACGCGAAGATAAAGAACTAGCGATGGCATGCATCACCGTTTACAACGACTGGATGATCGACGAATGGTGCGCAGGTGCTGGTTATGGCCGCCTCATTCCGATGACGATTGTTCCTCTTTGGGACGTTGAACTCGCAGTAAAGGAAATTCATCGTTGTGCCGCGAAGGGCAGCCACAGCATCACCTTTAGTGAAAGCCCTGTTCCGCTTGGTTTGCCATCGGTTCATTCGGGTTATTGGGACCCAATGTTCGCGGCGTGCGTCGAGACCGACACCGTCGTCAATATGCACATCGGTTCTTCGTCAAAGATGCCTTCGACTGCTCCCGATGCACCATTCATCATCTCTTCGGTATTGACCTTCCAAAATGCGATGGGCTCGGTGCTCGACTACGTCTTTGGTGGCGTCTTTGAACGGTTCCCCGATCTGCGCGTTGCGTACTCGGAAGGACAAGCCGGATGGCTTCCCTACATTCTTGAGCGCGCTGACAAATTGTGGGAAGAGCGTCTTCTCGACACAACCGGATTTGGCTCGAATCTGACCGTCCCGCCCTCGACCTACATGAAGCAGAACGTTTGGTACTGCGTGTTTGACGACGAAACGGCAATGGCGAATCGTGACGTCATCGGTATCGATCGACTGACGTTCGAAGTTGACTACCCACATGCTGACTCGACGTTCCCGCACACCAAAGAGGTTGCGGAACGAATGGCAGCCAAAGCCGGCTTCAACGACTTTGAGGCGCATCGTTTCTTCCGTGGAAACGCTATTGAGCTCTACAAGCTCGACAAGTACTACGGCATTACGAAATAGCGGATTGATGGCTGATCTGCGGAGTGAACCCGGCCTGCTTTCGGGCCGGGTTGCACTTGTCTCCGGCGCGGGCCCTGGCCTCGGTCGGGTCGCGGCGATCCAACTCGCGCGTCATGGCGCCGATATTTCTCTCGGCGCTCGTAACCCCGAAACGCTCACGGCGGTTGCCGCGGAGATCGAGGCGATGGGTAGGCGTGTTACGTGGCGCCCGACCGACATCACCTCGGCGGACGACTGCCGCGCCCTTGTTGAACAGACGGTGGCCGAACTTGGACGCCTCGACACGTTGGTGAACAACGCCTTCTTGGGGGGCAGCGGCAATCTGTTCGCTGACACGTACACCTCGAACGAAGACGACATTTGGCATCGATCGATGGATACGAATCTGTTTGGTTCACTCAACATGACGAGAGCGGCGATCGAACCCATGAAGCATCAGGGCGAAGGCAGCATCGTGATGGTCGGAACGATGGCGGTGCGTGAGGTGAAGCCGAATCAGGGTCCGTACGCGATTTCCAAAGCTGCCCTCTTGCAGGCGACCCGAACGCTCTCGACCGAACTCGGGCGTGACGGAATCAGGGTCAATATGGTGCTGCCCGGATATATCCGTGGCGCTGCTGTCGAC
>JAEMTX010000095.1 GCA_016462055.1 Acidimicrobiia bacterium
TCGCATCGCCGCCGAAGGTTCTGCCGATGGCGTATTGGTGTGTGCCCAAGGTTTCACGGCCGATCATCTCGAAGTTCTCTACGACCTCGATATCGAAGCAGCGAAGGTCGCGGAAGAACTCGGTCTTGCCTTTGGTCGCACGCGCTCGCTTAATGCCGACGAAGTTGTCATGAACGCTCTGGCTGATTTCGTGGTTACGCAGATTCAATGAGTGAACGTCGGCGTGTCGTTGTTGTAGGTGCGGGCATCACCGGCCTCACTGCGGCATTCACGCTTGCGACACAACGACCTGATCTCGACATCGTTGTCCTTGAAGCCAGTGAACGCGTCGGCGGAAAAATTCTCACTACCTCGTTCGCCGGTCGTCCCGTCGATTGCGGCGCTGATGCGTTCCTCGCTCGAGTGCCCGAAGCAATTGATCTCTGTCGCGAACTTGGACTCGACACGATCCTGACCTCACCCGCTCAGAAATCCGCCTTCGTATGGGTCAACGGCGGTCTTCATCGTCTGCCCGCCGGACTCGTCCTCGGCGTACCCACCGATCTCGACGCACTCGCGGCGTCAGGAATTGTCAGTGCCGATGGAATTGTGCGCGCCGCTCAAGATCTCACCCGCACAGAATGGATCGATAGCGCGAACGGTGCCGATCCCAACGGCGACGACGATCAATCGGTCGGCCAACTCATTCGCGCTCGTCTCGGCGATGAAGTGCATGAAAAGTTGGTGTCGCCTCTTCTCTCTGGCGTGAACGCCGGCGATGCCGATCACCTCAGCCTTGCTGCCGGAGCCGCACAGATTGCAGTTGCCGCCCGCCGTTCACCAAGTCTCATCACCGCGTTGCGAGACCAACTCGCTTCTGCAAAAACTGATCCGGAACTCCCGGTGTTCCGCGGCATACCGGTTGGTACGCAAACGCTCACCGACTTACTTCTTGCTCGAATCACACAAATTGATATTCCGGTGCATCTTTCGTGTCCGGTTTCAGCAATCACACGCGACGGAAGCGGTTGGACTCTGGCCACGCCACTTGGAGCGATTGCCGCCGAAGAAATCATTCTTGCGACACCCGCACGACCCACCGCTCGACTTCTCGAATCACTCGCTCCCCAACCGGCCGCCGACCTTGCGAACCTTGACTACGCATCAGCGGCAATGGTCACCCTCGCCGTATCGAAGAACTCACTTGGGGTTCCCCTCGATGCCAGCGGATTCCTCGTCGCCCAGACCGACCCACTGCCCACCCTCACCGCATGCTCTTGGGCCTCGGCCAAGTGGTCGCACCTCGACGATCCCGAGGTCGCGATATTGCGAGTGTCGGCGGGCAAGTTCGGCGACACACACGCCCTCGACCTCGATGACTCCTCGCTCGTTGACGCGCTCTCCCTCGATCTCGCCACCACGATGGGTATCGAAACTCCGCCGATCGAATGGCGCGTCACCCGCTGGATCCACGCACTCCCGCAGTACCGAACAGGCCATCCCGCTCGTGTTGCGGCCTGGCGAGAAGACGTGAGCGCCGAAGCGCCAGGCATCCATTTGGCCGGAGCGGCCTATGACGGACTGGGCCTGCCCGCATGCATCAGACAGGGTCGCCAGGCCGCTGCCGCCATCGTCTGAGTACCCGGAGAGCAGGACGCAATCTCAGATTTTCGGGACCTCAGAACCTCGAATGAGGTCGAAATCAGCGGGACTGTGACAGAAAATGTCACCCCTATTTTCCCTGTTCAGAGCGTTTTCACCAAGAAAATGTTACGCCTGCGTTGCGGGACTGCGATGAAACCGCAACACTTTCGTAACAATGAGTAGCAACCCCTTAGGCCGGATCCGCCTCGTTCTCGCCGTCACCGTCGTCCCCGTGTTGGCCGTTGCCCTGCTGGCGCTCGGGCTGTGGGTTGCCCCGAGTTCCTCCTCGGCCCTCCCCGCTCTAACCGCGGTTACGGGTGCACCGATGCTTGCCCCCGCTGCCGCATCGACCCTTGTCGCCACCGATCCCATTCCCGAAAGTGGCGCACAACTCACCGCTGCCGCTTGGCGCATGGCTATAGGTCAGGCCGTGGTCGACGCGGGCGCAACCAAACTTGGCACTCCCTATGTGTATTCGGCCACCGGCCCCTACGCATTCGACTGTTCAGGCTTCACTCAATGGGTCTGGGCCCAGCTCGGCGTTGAACTCCCCCACAACTCTGGCGCCCAATGGGCAGCCGTCGAACGCATTTCGCTCGACCAGCTCGAACCCGGCGACCTCACCTTCGATTGGGGCTTTGGCGGCGGGCAACCCGACCATGTAGGTCTCTATGTCGGTGACGGCATGATGATTCACTCACCGAACAGCTCAAGTGTGGTGCGCTATGACTCCATCTATTGGTGGACAGGCGCAACAACTGCAGCTGGAAGGGTTCGATGACCAACACATTGCGCAGCATTCGCCGAGGGCCCTCAACGCCTGAACGACTGCTCGTACTCATTCCTGGTTATGGCGATAGGCCCGAACCATTTCTTGAACGCGCCGCATCGTTCGATCCGAACGAGCAGTGGCTGACCGTTGTTGTCGAACCACAGATACCTAGCGATCGCGGTCCCTACTGGTACAACGTCGACGAGAACGGCCCTGATCTTGTTGCTCTTGCATCGGCGCTTCGTGCGATTGATGCGTTGTGCACATCGATACTCACCGAAATCGGTCTGAGCGAAGACGCACTCGTCATCGCTGGCTTCTCGCAGGGTGGCGCTCTTGCACTTGCCCACCTCGTCGATCCCACTTCAACTGTGACTCCGCGCGCTGTTGCCGCTCTTGCGTCCTACCTTCCGAGTCGCGACGAAGGGCTCATTGACCTTTCGCGCGCGTCACAACGACTCGTACTTTTTGCTCATGGCAAAAACGACGAACTCATTGAACCGATCCGTGGTCGTTCCGCATCGAAGGCCTTTCATCGCGCTGATGCACTCGTCAGTTGGGTCGAGGTAGACGGTGGACATCGCTTCGATACGCCCCTTATCGATGAATTAGCGGCTTGGCTCAGTGCGCTTTCTCTGGGTGACGAACCCCACGCTCCCCCGATCTGACCAACGCCCTGTGCGGCGGTAAGGATGAGGGCATCGCTACGAAAACGGACCGTCAATGACCACCGATTCCCCCGCAGATATCCCAGCGCCACAGCACAAGCCGGACATCTACGCACGCATCATGCGCTTTGCTCCGCTCTACGTCATCGTCTTCTGTATCGGCATCTTGGTGCTTGTCGCCTTCATTCGACCGTTTACGTCCCCGGAGCCCACGCTGTTGTTTCGGTCTGAACTTGTTGGTGCAGCAAACGACCCCACCGGTGCGTATTTCCTCCTCCAAAACGCCGGCGGTTCTGACACCTTGCTTGGCGCTTCTACGCCTGCGGCCACTTCGGTGGTGCTGCAGATCATCGACCCCACCACAACCACGAGCACTCCTGAGTCCGCCGCGACAGGTGGGACCTACATGACGGTGGAGCGCATCGATATTCCTGGATTCACCGATATGAAGTTCGTAGCCGGAGGGAATCAACTTCTTCTTCGCGGACTCATTTCCCCGCTGATCATCGGCCAGAAGATTCCGATCACTCTGCAATTCGACCGAGCCGGTGCCATCACCATTGAGGCAGAGGTCCAGCCCTATACGGTCATCGCCGACCGGATGCTGCCCCCCCGGCTGAAACTTCCCGCCGGCCAATAGGGCCTTTGAGTCAGGCAGGTTGCCTTTTCACCACCCGAACACCATAATGAGAATGCTTCTCATTCCCATTTGGAGGTCTTCGTGGTGCAATCTGAGCAGATCCTGGGTCGTGGCCATCGCCACCGGTCCGGCGCGCTCCCCGTTCTCGCACTGACGCTTCTGGGTGCCCTGCTAGTGGCCGCGTGCGGCAGTGCGCCGTCGGCAAAAGCCAGCAACGGCAAGCCCACCGTCATCGCCACCACCTCGATCTTGGGCGATCTGGTGCAGCAGGTCGGCGGCAATGACGTCAACGTTGAGGTCCTTATCCCCCGTGGCGCCGACCCCCATGATTTCGAACCTTCCGCGTCACAAGCTGCGCGCCTCCGCGACGCAACGCTCATTGTCGCCAACGGACTCGGCCTTGAAGAGCGACTCGAAGGCACATTGCAAAGTGCGTCCAAAGACGGAGCAACGGTTTTCGAAGTGGGTCTACTGATAGAACCGCTGAACCGACCCGATACCGACCAGCCCGATCCTCATTTCTGGCTTGATCCCGATCGCATGATTCGCGCTGCTTCGCTGGTTGCCGACGAGCTCGCTCGCGTCACAGGCCTCGATCGATCAAGGCTCAATGCAAATCTGAAGACCTACACCGACACCGTTCAAGTTGCCACCGCATACGCGACGCTCACTCTGAACACGGTTCCCGAGACACAGCGTCTTCTCGTCACCAACCACGACGCTCTCGAATACTTCGCCAATCGCTTTGGCTACAAAGTGATTGGCACCATCATCCCGGGCGGTTCAACGCTTGCGGAACCGAGTGCTTCGGATCTCCGTGAACTCGTTGTAACGATCCAGACCTCTGGCGTCACGGCTATCTTTAGCGAATCGACCAGTTCCTCAAAACTGGCTGACACTGTGGGCCGAGAAGTCGGCAAGAAGATCTCGATCGTCGAACTGTCAACCGACACGCTGGGCGAACTAGGCAGCCCCACCAGCACCTACCAAGGCCTCATCACAACCACGGCTCGTCTCATCGCCGACGGCCTCAATGGTCGTTAGAAAACCGGCCTTGCCGGAACGAACCCTCTAACCTCGAATCACTGTGGACTGGCTGACTGACCCCTTTCATTACGACTTCATCCTGCGAGCGTTGTTCGCCGGGTGTCTCGCCGCGGTCACATGCTCACTCATCGGCACGTGGGTCGTCATTCGGGGAATGTCATTCATGGGCGATGCACTCGCCCACGGAGTGCTGCCAGGTATCGCCGTGGCCTTCATCATCGGCATCGACATCGCCATAGGTGCATTTGTTTCCGCGATCATCATGGTGATCGGCATCAATCTCGTGAATCGAGCATCGAAACTTTCCACCGACACTGGCATCGGTCTGCTGTTTGTCGGCATGCTCGCACTTGGCGTTGTGATCATTTCTCGAACACGTTCGTTTTCCGGAGATCTCACCTCTTTCCTTTTTGGTTCTGTTCTTGGCGTGAAGGACTCCGATATTTTGCTGCAGTCCGTCGCTGCGGTACTCACACTTCTCGCCGTCATCGTTTTCCACCGAATGTTTCTCGCGCTCTCGTTTAACTCCGACAAAGCAGCAACGTTGGGGATGCGTCCGCGTCTTGCTCACATCGCAATGCTCACGCTGATCGCCGTCGCCATCGTGGCCTCATTTCGCACAGTCGGGACACTGCTTGTCTTTGGTTTACTCATTGCGCCACCGGCGACTGCTGCGCTTCTCGTTCGCCGAGTTCCAGCGATGATGGCAACCGCGTGCGCCATCGGAGTGTCGTCGATCTTCATTGGGCTGATCATCACGTATCACTTCGATACAGCAGCCGGCGCAACGATGGCCGGCACAGCCGTTGCCATTTTCTTTATCGTGCTTGCCGGACGCGAGTTATTCAGCCGTATTGGTCGAACCGCTCAACCCGCGCACGCGTAGGCGCATGGTCGATCCACGAACACTTCGAGCCCTCCTGCGCGCTGTCATTGCTGGGCTCTGCCTTGCCGCATCAGTTCCGCCTTGGGGTTGGTGGCCGCTTGCGTTTGTCGGCATCGCCATGTGGGATCGATTGTTGTCGGCTGCAAAACCACGCGCCCGATTCTTTCGCTCCACGGTGCTCGGCATCGCGTGGTTTGTGCCCGCAATGTTGTGGATGGTTGACCTCACTGCTCCGGGTTACGCCATCGCTGTCATTTTGTTCTCGCTGTATGTCGGAGTGGCTGGTCTTGCGGTCCCCGGACGCAGTTCGAGTTCATGGGTTCGATGGCTTGCTCTTCCGGCCGCATTCACACTTGCCGAAGCCGCTCGCTCCACCTTTCCATTCGGTGGCGTTCCCCTCGCAACGACTGCAATGGGACAAGCCAGTGCTCCTCTAGGCCAAATCGCTCGAGTGTTCTGCGCCGTCGGGGTGACATTCGCAGTCGCCATGATCGGAGTTGCACTCTCAGCAGCATGGGAACGACGTCACATCGTTGCCGCCGCTGCTCTCGCCGGGATTATTGCACTTTGGTTCGTTGCCATTATTGCTCCAAGCGGCCATGAGATCGGAATCATCAACGCCGCAGTCGTCCAAGGCGGCGGCCCCCAAGGCACTCGTGCCAGCGAAACGAATCCTCGCGATGTTCTCCTTCGTCATGTCGAAGCCACCACGCTCGTAACCACCCCCGTCGACCTGGTCGTTTGGCCCGAGAACGTGGTCGAGGTCGAAGGTCCGATTGCTGTCAACCGCGAGGATGCTGTTCTTTCAGCACTGGCGAAGAAACTCGATACCACTCTCGTTGTCGGCATAACCGAAGGAATCGATTCATCGAAGTTCGCAAATGCGTCGATCGTCTATTTGCCCGACGGAAGTTCCGGTGAGCGTTACGACAAAGTTCATCGTGTTCCGTTCGGCGAATATGTTCCACTGCGAAGCCTCCTCGAACGTGTCGCGGGAACAAATAGTGGGCTCTCGTCGCGCGATGCAGTTGCGGGAACACAACCCGCAGTCCTGCACACACCCGCCGGGACCCTTGCGGTTGCAATCTCTTGGGAAATCTTTTTCACGAATCGCGCCCGCGATGGCGTGTTGCACGGTGGCCAGATTCTGCTCAATCCCACAAACGGTTCGAGTTACTGGTTAACCCAAGTACAAACGCAACAAGTTGCATCGAGCCAATTGCGTGCCATTGAAACTGGCCGGTGGGTACTGCAAGCAGCGCCGACTGGGTTGTCAGCGATCGTGACGCCAACAGGCGACGTCGTGCAACGAACATCAATCTCGGAACAAGCTGTGCTTCAACAAGATGTCGCGCTTCGGTCAGGCGACACGATTGCCACAGTCATCGGACCACTACCCATCGTCTGGCTCTCGGTGATCCTCGTTACGCTCGCTTGGTGGTTCGCCACCAATCGATTCACAACACTGCGCTTAAAATTGAGGCCTCAGCGCTCGCTGTGACGATCCAAGGCCCGCCGAAGAAGGCCTTCTGACCCAAGCAAGAGCGATTCTCGCCTGCGCGGTCTCGCCCCGATGGGGCCTGTGGATAACGATCCGGGTCTGTCTTGACCTTTGTCAACGCTCCCGACG
>JAEMTX010000096.1:0-6198 GCA_016462055.1 Acidimicrobiia bacterium
GTGTAGAGCCGACCTCGTCACGACCTGCTGTCGTTGCCTATGGTGAGGGCATGAATCTTGGACGCGTTGGCCTGTGGGCCTATCAACTTGACCTTGTTCCTTCTTCTCAGGCGCAGGAGACTGCCGCTGAAATTGACGAGTTGGGATACGGGGCTCTGTGGATCCCAGAAATGATCGGTCGAGAATCGTTCGTCAGCTCGACCCTTTTGTTGGCTGCGTCAAAGAAGATGGTTGTCGCCACAGGCATTGCTTCGATTTATGCCCGCGATGCGCTTTGCGCGAACTCAGCGTGGAACACCGTCTCGGAAGCGTTCCCTGATCGCTTTCTGCTTGGGCTCGGCGTGAGCCACGAGGTCATGGTGTCGGGGCTGCGTGGTCACGACTATTCAAAGCCGTATTCGGCGATGAAGTCGTACCTCGACGGTATGGACAATGGATTGTTCACAGCGGCGCCGCCGAGCGCTGTGCCGCAAAAAGTTTTGGCCGCTCTTGGGCCAAAGATGCTCGAGCTCGCCGCAGAACGCACCCAGGGTGCGCATCCATATTTCATTCCCGTCGAGCACACCGCGTTTGCGCGTGAGGTCATGGGTGCTCGTGGTTGGTTGTGCCCCGAACAAGCAGTTGTTCTTGAAACCGATCCTGCGAAAGCTCGTGAGATTGCTCGCGGCCATATGTCGATGTATCTGACACTGCCGAATTACACGAACAACCTCAAGCGATTCGGATTCACCGAAGCCGACATTGCCGATGGTGGGTCCGATCGCCTTGTCGACGCGATCGTGGCATGGGGAGACGAAGCCGCAATCGCCAGTCGGGTCAAGGCTCATCACGACGCCGGCGCAGATCACGTGTGCATCCAGGTACTTCCTTCTGATGGGACTTCGATCCCCATGGAGACGTGGCAACGCCTTGCTCCGGCGCTGTTGGGCTGACCAGCCTCCGAGCCGACCGATCGGGCCCTAGGCTGAAAAGGTGAGTTCACCGGTTACGTTCGCCCGATCCCATGTGTGGTCGGTCTCCCATGTGGATGCTCCCGAGGTAATCACCTCGGCGTGGATCGACGAACAACTGGCGGAAACCTACGAGCGCGTTGGTGTTCGTCCTGGACTTCTTGAATCAGTGGCGGGTATCCGGGCGCGTCGATGGTGGCCTGAAGATGTCACGTTCGACGATGCTGCAGCCCGTGCCGGAGTTCTTGCTCTTGAACAGGCGGGTGTTGCCCCCGAGGAAGTCGATCTGCTGATTTCCACTTCTGTATGCAAACACCATCTCGAGCCCAGCGTTGCTTGCGCTGTGCACAACCGTTTGGGTCTTTCACCGAATGCAATGAACTTCGACCTCGGCAACGCGTGCCTGGGTTTCATCAATGCCATGACGCTCGCGTCGTCAATGATCGATTCAGGTCAAGCCCGAGTCGCGCTCATCGTTGATGGTGAAGGAAGTCGTCAACCGCAGACGCAGACAATCGCTCGCCTTCAAGACTCGTCTTCCACGCTCACCGATGTGTTCGATCAGTTCGCATCGCTCACCCTCGGCTCAGGTGCAGCAGCGATGGTGATGGGCGGCCCTCGTCAGGGTTCGCATCAGTTTCTTGGGGGAGTCACCCGGGCAGCAACGAAGTATCACGACCTCTGTGTCGGCGATCTCGACGAGATGCGGACCGATACGGCGGCGCTGCTCGAATCAGGTCTTGATCTCGCTGAAGTCACCTTCAACGACGCGTTGGCCGAAGGATGGCAGTGGGCTGATTGTGACACGTACATCCTCCATCAGGTCTCTGCAGTGCACACCACGAAACTTTGTGAGTTGTTGTCGATTGATACAACTCGCGTTCCGCTCACCTATCCCGAGTTCGGAAACATTGGGCCGGCGGCAGTTCCTTACACGTTGTCGGTCACTGCAGATCAGTTGACAGTGGGTGACCGCGTGCTTCTTATGGGAATCGGATCGGGACTTAACTGCACACTCGCCGAACTGATTTGGTAGTACGCGTTGACGATTGAAACTCCGTCTGTCGCCGAATGGGAACGGTGGGGGATTGATCCACAGTGGCACCGAACGGTCCGCATCGAACGTTCTGGTGTTGCAGATGTGGAATGGAGCATTCTCGATACTGGCGAAGGACTCCGCGGAACGATTGTTTGCGTTCATGGGAATCCCACATGGGGGTATCTCTGGAAAGACTTCCTCGAAACGTTGAGCCCGGAATGGCGAGTTGTCGCTGTTGATCAAACCGGGATGGGTTGGTCGCAGCGCTCGACGCGACGAACACTCGAAGAACGAGTGGCAGAACTTGTCGCATTTTGTGAACAGCACACCTCGGGCCCACTTGTGCTTGTTGCCCACGATTGGGGCGGCCCAGTAGCGCTCGGTGTCGTTTCCTCGCTCGATGTGCAGGCGGTGATTTTGGGTAATACCGGGGTTGGTCTGCCCGAACGCACAAAGATGCCTCCACTCATTTCAACGGCGCGTCGATTCGTAGATCTGCTATGTCGTCGCACTTCTGTATTTGTTTCCGGTACTGCAGCGATGACGAAGAAGCAGTTTCGAGAAGCGCTGCGCGCCCCATACCGGAAAGCCGATCGTCGCGCTGCGGTTGCAGACTTTGTGGCCGACATCCCATTGACTGAAAAAGACGAGTCATGGTTGGCGCTGCAGAAATCAGCCGACAATCTTTCGAACCTCGAAGTTCCGTTGTTGCTCGTCTGGGGTGGTCGCGACCCGGTGTTCCACGATCGCTTTCTTGCCGATCTGCTTCGACGGGCGCCTCATGCCGATGTCCACCGTTTCCCTGAAGCTGCACACCTGGTTCCACTTGACGAGCCAATGGCCGCTGTCGCATCGTCATGGCTCGACGAAGTGCTTGGTTCCGATCACTCGACCAATGAGTCGGTGAAGACCAAACGAGCTGAGATCGGCCTCGACGCGTTTGTAGCAATAACCGAAGCGCTTCGTTCCCGTTCCCAAGATCAGTCCGCGGCATTTGCTGATCGCAGCGGTTCGGTTTCTTGGGAGTCGCTTGCATGCGAGGCAGAAGACATTGGTCGGATGCTGGTGGGGGCGGGGCTTGAAGTCGGTGATCGTGTAGCGATGCTCGTGCCGCCTGGTGCAGAACTACTTGCGGCGGCCTATGGCGTGTGGCTTGCCGGTGGCGCACTTGTGGTTGCCGATAGCGGACTCGGTGCCCGGGGGCTTCGAACCGTGCTTCGAGGAGCAAGCCCGAAGTGGGTATTCGGAACCTCAAAAACTCTGGCGGCCGCGAGAACCTTGGGCTGGACTCCTGGCGCGCGAATGATTTGCACCAGTCGGTTCCCACGCGCGCTTTCGCTGAAGACACATCGGTCCGTGACCGAACAGCAACTTCCATCACTTGCCCCTGGGTTTGAAGCCGCAATTGTGCACACCTCGGGTTCAACTGGTCCCGCCAAACCTGTTCGATATTCACATGGGGCCTTAGCGGCGCAGCGCGATGTGATTAGTGAATCGTTTGCGATGTCGAGCGAACACGGATTCGTTACATCGTTCGCCCCGTTCATTCTGCTTGGGCCCGCTCTCGGCGTTCCGTGTGTGTTGCCCGACATCGATGTCACAAAACCTTCGGAACTCGATTTCGATCGATTCGCACAGGTCCTCGCTTCATCAGAGGTTGACGTTGCTTGGCTTTCACCGGCTTCGGCTCGACGAATTGTTGCTACTGCTGAGGGGCGTAAAGCCAAGCTTCGTCTCGTGATGCTCGCTGGTGCTCCGATCTCTACGGAGTTGGCAACCGCAATTGCCGCAGTCACCGATGCCGATGTGCGCTCGCCATGGGGCATGACCGAAGCCATGCCTTTGACCGACGGCGTGGGAGCAACGCAGCAGGTTGGTGATGGAACGAACACCGGCAAGTTGCTCAACGGTGCTCAGGCCGCAGTGGTTTCGCTCGACGATTCCGCCCCTCAACCGGTTGCGGCTGGCGAATGGGGAGAACTAGCCGTTCACGCTCCATGGATGTTCGAAGGGTACGAACAGCAATGGTCAACTGAACATCGATCAGAGATTCTGCTTAACGGAGTTCGATTCCATCGCACCGGTGATCTCGGGCAGTTCGCAGCCAACGGTGATCTTCATCAACTCGGTCGCTTGCAACACGCGCTTTTCCTTGCAGGGCGGGTCGTCCCTTGCACATTGGTTGAGGATCCGATTGCCGCGATTTTGGGCCGTCAAGTCGCGGCTGTCGGGATTGGTCCGAAAGGAACCCAAGTAATTGCGGTGGTGATTCAGGCTGAAGGGAAACTGCGGCTTGCAGATCCTGAAACGACAACTTCGGTGCGCGCCAGTTCAGCATTCGACGTTGCTGCAGTGCTTGAAGGAGAGTTGCCCGTCGACATCAGACATCAATCGAAGGTGAAACGCGAACTCTTGGCCACGTCAGCCTCGGCGTTCTTGGCGGGACGATGAAGGTTCTCGTCACTGGCGGCTCAAGCCTTCTCGGTCGAACAGTTGCGAATGTGCTTGTTGCGCGAGGCGATCATGTGGTCTGTTTCCAGCGCAGCAAATCAGGCTCTACCGCAATCGATGAGCGAGGAGACATTCGCGATTCCTCAGCGGTTCTGCGCGCAGCCCGCAATGTCGATGCGGTGATCCACCTAGCTGCCCTTGTTGCGCCGAAGGCGGCGTGGGAAGAGATGTTGGCCATCAATGTCGAGGGAACTCGTAACGCTCTCGCGGCCGCAACGGCAAGCGGCAGGTTTGTGCATATTTCGAGTCCGTCGGTGGCCTTTCACGACAGCCCGAGTGTCGGCTCGAAAGCGCTGGCCGCTGACTACGACGGTGGCGACGGCTACACGCGTTCGAAAGCGATGGCCGAATCGTTAGTGCGAAAAGAAACAACCGTTCCGACGGTCATCATTCGCCCACATTTGGTATGGGGCCCTGGCGATACGCAACTCATCGGTCGAATCGTCGACCGTGCTCGCGCTGGTCGTTTGGCGTTGCCCGATGGTGGGCGGGCGCTGGTGGACACGACCTATGTCGACGACGCGACAACGGCGATCATCGCCGCTCTCGATCACTGCAACGCTGGCGACGAAGCGACGCTCGAGCCCTTGGTCGTGACTGGCGGTGAACCCCGCCCATTGCGCGATCTGGTCGCGTCGATCCTTGAGGCTGCGGAAGTCACTCGTTCGCCTAGGTCCATACCTGCTCCAATAGCCGCCCGGATCGGTTCGGCGATCGATCGGATCTGGCCGGGATCTGAGCCACCGCTCACCCATTTCGCCGCTCGGCAGCTTTCAGTGGCCCACTGGTTTGACCAGCGCGAGACCAGAAGGATCCTCGGCTGGGAGCCGACGGTTGGCCTCGATGAAGGGTTCAATCGGCTGCGAGCAGCATTCGCCATTTCGGGCGATTCTCGTCACACCTAAGGGAATGTGCCCTTAGAGGGTTGATTGACCCGAGGTATTTGTTACTATCGCCATAGGAGAAATTATCTCGTCAATCCTCCTGGAGCCCCCTGATGACCAGCACCGAACTTGATCTTGACCTGGGCCGGTACAAACTCGGCTGGAGCGACGCTGAGGATTACGTCTTTAAGCCCAAGCGCGGTCTCGACGAGAACATCATCAAAGAGATGTCGTGGATGAAGGGCGAGCCCGACTGGATGCGCGATTACCGCCTCAAGTCCTACGCACAATTCCTCAAGCGTCCGATGCCCAATTGGGGCGGCGACATGTCCGAGATTTTCTTCGACGACATTTTCTATTACATCAAGCCGACCGATCATCAGGTCGATGCGTGGGACGAACTTCCCGATTCAGTGAAAGAAACCTACGAGAAGCTCGGAATCCCTGAAGCCGAACGTAAGTACCTCGCCGGCGTTACCGCGCAGTACGAATCCGAAGTTGTGTACCACAAGAACCGTGAAGATCTTGAAGAGCAGGGCGTCATCTTCACCGATATGGACACCGCACTTCGTGAGCACCCCGAAATCGTTCGTGCGTACTTCGGTACCGTTATTCCGTCGAACGACAACAAGTTCTCTGCACTCAACTCCGCAGTGTGGTCTGGTGGCTCGTTCATCTATGTCCCGCCGGGCGTTTCAGTCGAAATGCCGCTTCAGGCGTACTTCCGTATCAACGCGGAAAACATGGGTCAGTTTGAACGCACGCTGATCATCGCCGATGAAGGCAGCCAGGTTCATTACATCGAAGGTTGTTC
>JAEMTX010000096.1:6208-7225 GCA_016462055.1 Acidimicrobiia bacterium
GTGAAGCCCAGTGCTCGCGTTACGTACACGACCATTCAGAACTGGTCGAACAACGTGTTCAACCTCGTCACTAAGCGTGCTCGAGTTGAAGCCGAAGGTCATATGGAATGGATCGACGGAAACATTGGTTCCCGTCTCACCATGAAGTACCCAGCGGTGTGGCTCGTTGGCCCCAAGGCCTCGGGCGAGGTTCTGTCGGTTGCCTATGCCGGTCCCGGTCAGCATCAAGACACTGGTTCGAAGATGGTGCACGCTGCGCCCGAGACCACCTCAAAGATCGTTTCGAAGTCGATCTCCAAGGATGGCGGTCGTACCTCGTACCGCGGCCTCATCCGAGTCGAAGACGATGCCTACGGTTGCAAGAGCCACGTGCAATGCGACGCGCTCATCCTCGACGACGAATCAATTTCCGACACATTCCCGTATATGGAAATCGGTTCGGGCGATGCTGTCATCGGCCACGAGGCAACAGTCTCGAAGGTTGCCGACGAACAGCTCTTTTATCTCATGAGCCGCGGTCTTTCTTCCGAACAGGCCATGGGTATGGTCGTCAACGGCTTCATTGAACCGATCACTCGCACACTGCCGATGGAATACGCGGTGGAGTGGAGCCGTCTCATCGAACTGCAGATGGAAGGTTCAGTCGGCTAGTTCGGCTGCCGTACGCTCACGTCATCGACGCGAACGAAGCACATCTGATTGAGCGGCGCGAACATCGTGCCGTCTCCGACGTGCTCATTTCCTCGGTGTTGTTTGCCGGCTGCAATATCGCCTGGCGTTATGGCAGCGGTCCGGCAATTGCCATCGTCGGATTTCGTGTCGCTCTAGGCGCGCTCGTTGCGGTGGCGATTGCTCGTCGTCAGCGTGCCGGGTCTTGGCTCGATCCGCTCCGTGTTCGTTCGGGTCGAATCGCTGTCGCCATTCAGGTAGTTGGGCTTGTTGCGGCCGGAACGATGTTCCGAACCTTGGACGGGCCCCTTGCTGGTCTCGCTCTCGCGTGCACGCCCGCTGTTGCAT
>JAEMTX010000097.1:0-1708 GCA_016462055.1 Acidimicrobiia bacterium
GTGCCGATGGACTCACTGCTGGCAAGGTCATCATCGATTTCAAAACCGGCTCGATGTCACCAACTCACACCGACGACCTTCGCCTCTACGCACTTCTCGAAACCATGCGTATCGGCACACCGCCTCGTCTTGCCGCCTCCTATTACCTCGATGCTGGAACAGCCCAGGCCGAGGCCATCACTGAAGACGTCCTGCACACTGCGGTCGCGCGCACCGCCGACGGAATCCGAAAGCTTCATGAACTTGCCGTCGGCACACGGGCACCCGTTTTTCGTCCGAGCTGGGGTTGCCGTTGGTGTCCGATCCGCACCGAGTGCGAACCCGGTCTTGCGTTTCTCGGCGAGGCCGATGCAGACAGCAGCGATCGTTTCGACGACGACTAATCGCTGCCAATTGACTGATTAGAACGGATCGATTGCCGCTTCCGATGCTTCGGCCTCGGCGATATGCAACGCATCATTTGCATCGAATTCGTGATCAACCGCGTCCATCGTGCCCAAACGATTCAATCCGAAACGAAGTATGACAAACACAACCAGAAACAGCGTTCCCGCTCCAGCGACGGTCCATTGCACGCCAATGATGTCAACCAGCCAACCCTGAAGAAGAGCGCCAAGCGGAATCGCGGCGGTAAGCACCATGAGATAGAGCGCCATTGTTCGGCCGCGCATTTCTTCTTTGACCTGCAGTTGCACTGTGGTGTTGAGACTTGCGGTGATACCCAGATAACCGGCGCCCGCAACAAGAAGTGCTGCGGCACCGACAATCGCTATCGGCGCCGCTCCGAGCGCCACAAGCGCTATGCCATAGGCAAGCATCGCAACTGTGAGCACACGGCTTCGCGACGCTCGGCCCCCGCTGCCGGCGACGATGGGAGCAACGATGATTGCGCCCGCCCCGAGACAGCCCGCCAACAGACCATAGGCGCCATCGCCGATGTCATAAACGTCAGTGGAAAAAACAACTAGGAGGTTAAAGAGCGGCCCGCCGAATATGCCAAGCGAAAACACCACAATCAGACACGTCACGATGCCAGGCACGGTCCGCACGTAGCGCATCGCGTCCCGCATCTCGGCGATTGGACGCGACTTGCCAACTTTTACCGCACGCACAAGTGGCGGCACAGAGATCACGAGCAATCCAGCGACCATCGCTAGGAACGACACGGCGTTGATAAAGAAACACCAACTGACTCCCAACGTTGCGAGCACTATTCCGCCAAGTGCAGGACCAAACGCACGCGCTGCGTTGAACTGAGCTGAATTCAGTGTGACGGCATTCAGAAGGTGCTCTCGAGGAACGAGTTCGGTTACAAACGACTGCCACGACGCCACCGTGAATCCGCCTGCAAACGCACCGAGCGTGAGTATGACGAGGAAGAACGTAATATTTCGAACACCTTGAATCCATGCGAACCAGAGCACAAAGGTGATCGCCGCTTGAATGACGCCGCCAACGATTAATACCTTGCGGCGGTCGAATCGATCGGCGACTGAACCGGCGTATGGGCCAGTAATGACCATCGGCGCGTAACCAAGAAAGCCGGCAAATCCAAGCCATGCCCCGCTGCCGGTGATTGTGTAAATCACATAGGGGACAGCAACCATCTGCAACCAAGATCCGCTACTCGAGAGCAACGACGCACACCACATCCATCGAAAGTTGCGATAGCGGAAAGCAATAAACGCGCCGTCTCGCTTAGGAAGGC
>JAEMTX010000097.1:1718-4452 GCA_016462055.1 Acidimicrobiia bacterium
TAGGAAGGCCATGCGTCGGCGTGAGGTCCCTCACGTAAGCCACGCGTGGCAAAGGTCTGGGCCACGTTCGACCCAATCCTCAAAGGTCAATCCAAAGCGAATGTGATCTTCCCAGTTCCCGTCGATCTCTAGGAATCCCTTCGAAATGCCTTCGTCTCGAAGGTCAAGTTTTTGAATTACTCGAAGGCTCGCGTCATTTCGAGGAACAATCGCGATCTCGACTCGATGCAATCGAAGTTCATCGAAGCAGTACCGAGCCAACACCACTAAGGCCTCGGGGGTATAGCCACAGCCCGCCTTTGCTTCATCGATCCAATAACCAATGCTGCCGCTTTGGAACGGACCTCGCTGCACCGACGACAAATTGATCTCACCGGCGAACTCTCCGTCGACAAAAATCCCAAAGCCGTAGGCCGAACCTAATTGACGCTCACGTTGACGGGAGCTGCACCGAATTGAAAATGCCTCGCGGTCCTCGATGACATCAGGAGCACCCTGCGGTCGGGTTGGCTCCCATTTGGTCAGCCACTCGCTGTTTCGACGTCGGACTTCGCGCCATGCGGGGAAATCTGTCGCTAAAAGAGGACGAAGCAAAACTCGTCGTCCGAACAGGGTGGTCACAAGTGGCGATCCTAGCGACCGGTCGGTTGGAGCGATTCGATCAGCGCCCGTCTCGGCCCGAGCAACCCGCTTACGACTCGGTCAGAAGCGACATCGCCAATCCATCGAGGATGTCCGACTCAGAGACGAGGCAATTGGAAAGTCCAAGTCGCCTCATCGTCGCCACGAGAACACACAATCCACCCACGATCACGTCGGCGCGCTGCTCTTCCAGCCCCGGGTTTTCTTTACGCTCCGCGATTGATTCGGTCGCAAGCGTCCGGAAGACGTCTTCGACGGCCGGTTTGGTGAGCACGAAATGGTGAATCTGTTCGCGGTCGTACTCGGCGAGGCCGAGTTCTACCGACGCGGTATTACTCACGGTCCCCGCTAGCCCAACGAATGTGCGGGCCTCGCCCAGATTGGGGATCTCACGCAGCACGTCGTCGAGATAAATCTCGATGACCGAAATTGCTTGCGAAAGTTCTTCGGCCGTGGGCGGATCATGGTGAAACCACGCCTCGGTGATCCGCACGCAACCCATGTCCACCGAAATTGTCGATTCGGCTTCGGTGGTTCCGAACACAAACTCGGTGGACCCGCCCCCGATGTCACACACCAAGAACGGGCCGAGTTCCGGGTCAAGGTCTGCAGTCGCTCCCAGGAACGAAAGACGACCTTCCTCGTCGCCAGAAATCACTTCAGGCATCACACCGAGAATTTCGTATGCGGCCTCAAAGAACTCATCGCGATTCGAGGCGTCCCGAGATGCCGAAGTCGCTGCCATGCGAATTTTTGTCACTCCGTGCCGATCGATGACTTCGCGATACTCACGCAAGACTTCAAGTGTGCGCTCGATCGCAGCTTCATTGAGTCGCCTAGTGGCATCAACCCCCTGGCCAAGCCGAGTGATTCGCATCAATCGTTCGATTTGGGTTCGCCCGTCAGAAGTAATCAATAGACGAACTGAATTCGTTCCACAATCAATTGCGGCAACTGGTGGCGTCATCGGATTACTCGTTTCGGCGCATCAGCGGGGAGAAGATCGCGCTCAACAAGCCGATCGTTTGTCCATTGCCCAACGGGGTCATCGCCACCGGCAAGCCAATAGGCGAAATGAGCGTGAAGACACTTCAACCCTTCACGGGTGCCGCCAACTCCCCCATAGGGGGCAGGGCCCTTGTGATCGGCCGGAATCTCCCGATCCCGTTCAACTGCATACGCAGCATGCGCAGCAGCAATAAGTTCAGGACCAAGCGCGGCTTCGGCTTCGCGCACTCCGCCATCAGATTCAATTGTTCCGATTGCGGACCGCAGCGCCGGATCACAGAGCCAATACAGCGTCGGCATAGGCGTGCCATCGGGAAGAAGTGGCTCGTTTCGCAACACTGCGGGATCGCCATCACTGCGGCGAACAACGACTTCGAACTCCCCCATCGGCGCTCGTCCGAGCAGCTCGGTAATCCGGGCTCGCTCGTCAGCCACCGTGGTCACTTCCGCCGGCGTCGACGCACAAGTCCGTACACAATCAATGCGCCAATAGCGACACCAAGAACGGGGACAGCACGCTTCAAGATCGGCGAACCAGCCTGTAAGAGATCGATTGCTTCCGGTTCAGGTTGATCGATCTTGCGAATTGTTGGTGCTTCCTCGGCAGCAGCAGGAGCAGCCTCTGCAGCGACGTCAGGTACAGGAGTCGGCACGTCGTCGACAAGAACGGTCTGTTCCAAGTTGTCGACAAACTGAGTGAGTATCTTGGCGCTCACATCGGCAAGAACACCGCGGCCAAACTGAGCGACCTTTCCGGTCACTGTGAGATCGGTGGTTACCGTGACGTGTGTTTTGTCGCCCGCAGCTTCGAGCTGTGCGGTGATTGTGGCACTGGCATTGCCCTGACCGCGCGTGTCACGACCTGACGCGTCGAGAACCGCTTTGAAGTTGACGTCATCGCGCTCGAGGAAGATGGCCTTGCCTTTGTACTGCGCTTGGATCGGACCCACCTTGACCTTGACAATGCCTCGGTACTCATTGCCTTCGATCTCCTGGAGTTGCGCTCCGGGCAGGCAGGGCGCAATTCGCTCAACGTCGGTCAGCACCTTCCACGCCATTTCAATTGGCACACTCACATCGAAGG
>JAEMTX010000097.1:4462-7209 GCA_016462055.1 Acidimicrobiia bacterium
AAGGTGTTGATCAGTTCCATTGCTCGAGATCCTCCACGGTATCGACGTCCGACGCGTCGCCCGGGCACGCTACCGCGGTGACGAGCTCGGGCCTCCTTCGCAACAGCACTCGCGCACCCTCATCGCCCTCGTTCGGAAGGTCGTCCCAGACCTCCACCCCAAGACGGACTGGATTTCCGCGCTGACCTTCATAGGTCGCCACCACGATGGGTAACTCGGTTTCCATGCGTGAAACCAGTTGCCATGCCTCGGCCGCCACAAACGGCTGATCAGCCAGACCAACCACCACGGCTTGGGCCCCAGCGTCTCGTGCTGCAGCGATTCCCGCCAATAACGAACTGGCCTGTCCAGAGGCCCAGAGCGGGTTGTCGATAATCACCACTCCCTCAGGAACGATCCCCTCCAACGGCACTGCACCAGCCACGACAAGGACCGAGGCGAAACATCCGGCATCAAGGGCAGCCTGTACTGCGATCGCTACGAGGGGCTGTCCATTCAATTGCACCAATTGCTTTGGCCCATCAACGAACCGTGTCGAGGATCCTGCGGCGAGGATCACAGCAATCTGTGGCTGAGGGGCATTCACCTCTACAGTCAATCATCCACCGAGCAGACGTTCTCCAAGCAGGGCCTTCCGCTGACCTCGGCTAGTGTTTCACCCGTTCGCCGGTGCAGATTCGGCGAGTTCGCACCGAGGGGGAACATGAAGATCACGGTGACGGTCAATGGCGTCGAACGCAGTGGCGACGTCGAACCACGCACACTTCTTGTGCATTTCCTTCGAGATGAACTCGACCTCACGGGGACCAACATCGGATGCGATACGTCCTCATGTGGCGCGTGCACTATCCACGTCGAAGGCCAATCGGCGAAGTCGTGCACCATGCTCGCCGCTCAAGCCGATGGTCTCGAACTCACCACTATCGAAGGTCTCGCCAATGGCGACATCCTCCATCCAATGCAGCGCTGCTTCCAGGAGAATCATGGCCTGCAATGCGGTTACTGCACTCCCGGCATGGTGATGGCTGCGATCTCTCTTCTTGACGAAAATCCGAACCCTTCCGAGACCGACGTACGCATCGGCCTCGAAGGAAATCTCTGTCGCTGCACCGGGTACCACAACATTGTGAAGTCGGTACTTGCGTGCGCCGCTGAATCGAATGGGGCATCGAGGTGATCCCCGCAGCCTTCGAGTACGTACGAGCCGACTCCGTCGATGCCGCGCTGAGCGCTCTCACCGAATACGGCGATGAAGCAAAATTGCTCGCTGGCGGTCATTCATTGCTTCCGCTCATGAAGCTTCGTCTTGCCGCGCCTTCAGTTCTTGTCGATGTTGGCCGCCTCGATGACCTTCGTTACATCAACGATGCTGGCGACTACATCGCCATCGGCGCACTCACCCGTCATCGCGACCTCGAGACCAGTTCACTTCTGGCATCAGCAGCTCCGCTTCTTGCTCACGCTGCAGGCCATGTCGGCGATCCTCAGGTCCGCCATCGCGGAACCATCGGCGGCTCGCTGGCTCACGCCGATCCCGCTTCGGATCTTCCCGCTGTTGCGCTCGCCATGGGGGCCACAATCGTGGCGACCGGCCCCAATGGCACCCGAGAAATCGCGGCGTCAGAGTTCTACACCGGTTTCCTCGAATCCGCCCTTGCTCCCGATGAACTTCTCACCGAGATCCGCATCCCGAAGCTCGACACCCAGGGCTGGTCATTCCAGAAGTTCAATCGCCGCGCTCAGGACTGGGCCATCGTTGGCGTGGCCACTGTTCGTGCCAATGGCTCCACCGGCGTTGGACTCGTGAATATGGGATCGACTCCCCTCCTGGCCTCGGCCGTAATGAACGCAGTGAAGTCCGGCGCCAATGCCGCCGATGCTGCAGCCCTCGCCAACGAAGGCACCGAAGCACAAAGCGACATCAATGCGTCATCGGAATACCGCGAACACCTCGCACGCGTCCTAGTGCGCCGTTCGCTCGAAGAATCTGGTCTTTCCTAACTCCATCGACCGCCTCACGGTGACCGCAGTTAGTGAATTGAACCAGTCGTATCGCTGAGTGACGAACTCACGCGCCCGGTGCGAGTCGCAATCACTTCAGCGCAAATTGCAATTGCCGTTTCTTCTGGAGTTCGCCCGCCGAGGTCGAGGCCAATGGGCGCATGAAGCCGAGCGGAAACCTGTTCCATGTCGGCGCCGGCCTGGGCAAGGCGCTCAAGGCGTTCCTCGCATGTACGGCGACTTCCCATAGCGCCGAGGTAACCGACATCGGTTGCTAGGGCTGCTTGAATTGCCGGCACATCGAACTTGTGGTCGTGGGTAAGCACGCACCGCATCGCGCTGCCCAAGTCGGTCACCAACTTTTTCGAGATGACGATGCGGCCAGTCGACGACGACTTCGTCGGCATTCGGAAACCGTCGCTTCGTCGCAAAAACCTCGCGTGCATCGCAAACCGTGACCCGATACCCCATGACCTTCGCGATTTTTACCAGCGCACCAGTGAAATCGACCGCTCCAAAAATCAACATATGCGGGGGCGGAGCAAAGGATTCGATGAAGATCGATACCGCATCCTCACGGGCTTCACCATGCGGACCGTAATGACGAATACCCGAACGTCCACCAGCAAGTTCTCCGATTGTGTCGCGAACAACAACGCGATCGAGATCGAGGTCGCCGAGTGTTCCTTGCGAATCGATTCCGTCGCCCACGATCAGTTTGGCGCCGAGATTTTCGCCCTCAATAA
>JAEMTX010000007.1:0-16580 GCA_016462055.1 Acidimicrobiia bacterium
AAGTCACCGTCGACCGAGCTGGATCAATGCTCGGTTCGGGAGCCGTCATTGTGATGGATGAAACCACCGACGCGGTGAAGGCCTGTTTGCGTGTGGTTCGGTTTTTCGCTCGTGAATCCTGCGGCAAATGCACGCCGTGTCGTGAAGGTACGACGTGGCTGCAAAATATTCTCCAGCGAATTCAAGACGGATACGGTCGTCCCACCGATCTTGATTTGCTGATGGACGTTTCCGACAACATTTCTCCTGGAATCACTTGGCCACCGAAGCAGACCACGATCTGCCCGCTTGGACCATCTGCGGTGTCGCCGATTGCTTCCGCAATGCAGCGATTCCGTCCCGAGTTCGAGGCACGTATCGCGCAAGCCGAAGAAGCTCGTCACTCGGTCCCGGTGAACTTCACGAAGGCGTCTTCGCATGGCTGAGTCTGGAGTGACCGCAATCGACGGCGTCGCCGTTGAAATCAATGGCGTTGAGTTCATCGCTCGTAAGGGCGAACTCCTTATCGAAGCCGCAGAGCGCGCGGGTACCTACATTCCGCGTTTCTGTCACCACGAGCGCATGAAGCCGGTCGGCATGTGCCGCATGTGTTTGGTCGAGGTCGACACTGGTCGCGGTCCCGCGCTTCAGCCGAGCTGCATGATCGAGTGCACGCCGGGAATGAAAGCCGACACCGAATCTGCAGTGACAAAGAAGGCGCAAGACGGCGTTCTCGAGTTCCTCCTCGCCAATCACCCGCTCGATTGTCCGGTTTGCGATAAGGGCGGCGAATGTCCGCTCCAAGATCAAACAATGGCCTACGGGCCTGGTGAGAGTCGCTTCATTGAAGAGAAGCGACATTACGAAAAGCCGATTCCGATCAGCGACCTTGTGCTGCTTGATCGGGAACGTTGCATCCTTTGCGATCGATGCACGCGCTTTGCGAAGGATGTTGCCGGCGATCCGCTCATCCACTTCATTCATCGCGGCAACAACACCGAAGTCAACACGTTCCCCGATGAACCGTTTGCGTCGTACTTCAGTGGCAATACCGTGCAGATCTGCCCGGTGGGTGCGCTTACGGCCACGACCTATCGCTTCAAGGCCCGTCCTTGGGATCTTGAGACCACCGAATCAACCTGCCAAACCTGTTCGGTTGGCTGTCGTATCTCAATCGATTCCTCACGCGATCAGGTCCAACGATTCGCAGGTGTCGATATCGATCCGGTCAACTGGGGCTGGCTCTGCGACAAGGGTCGTTTCTCAAGCCAAGTTGTTACCTCAGATGCTCGACTCTCCGAACCACTCGTGCGCGATGGGTCGAACCTTGTCAAGGCGAAATGGTCCGATGCGCTGAATCGTTTCGCAAGCGCCCTCGACAACGCGTCATCGGCGCAGTCGATCGGGGTTATCGGTGGTTCACGTCTGACCAACGAAGACGCATACGCCTGGTCAAAACTTTTCAAGGGCGTTCTCGCTACCGACAACGTCGATGCACAACTCGGCGATGGTCTGCCTGCGCACGCCGTTCTTGGGCTTCCAGCCGCAACGATTGACGAAGTTTGCGCTCCAGGTGGCACGGTGCTGCTGCTTGGCCCCGACGTCAAAGAAGAACTTCCGGTTCTTTTCCTCCGACTCCGTCACGCCGCTGTTGAAGATCGCGTCACTCTTGTTGAGGTATCGCCGCGTTCATCTGGGCTTACGTCTCTCACAAAAGCATCGGTGCACCCACGTCCGGGCGAAACCGCCGATGTTGTTGCTGTACTTATGGGTTCAGCGGCCATCGATCGCGAAATTGGCGGCGTTTCCATCGCCGAACTCGAGGCGGCGCGCAATTTGCTGAACGCCGCAACCGGTCCGATCACTGTTGTTCTCGGCCGCGCATCGTTGGCGGAAGCTTCCAGTGTGACAGTTGCTGCGGCGTCAATAGTTCTTGCCGCTCGCCCTGACACCACCTTTCTTTCAGCGCTCCGACGTTCCAATGTCCGTGGCGCTCTCGATATGGGCCTCGCTCCGGGTCTTCTTCCTGGGCGCGTCACTCTCGACGATGCTCGTGAGTGGTACTCCGAAATCTGGCCTGCACTTCCGGTTGCCGAGGGTCTCGACACTGAAGGCATCCTTCGCGCTGCCGCCGACGGCCGCATCGATGTACTCGTTCTTCTTGGTGCTGACCCTCTCGCCGATTTCCCCGATGCCGACTTGGCCGAGCGCGGTCTCACAGGTGCTCGCACCGTGCTGGCGGTCGACACTGCACTCAATGCGTCGAGCAAACGAGCCGATGTCGTGCTCGCAGCAGCAGGCTTTGCTGAGAAGGCGGGTACGACAACCAATATCGAAGGTCGCGTCAGCACGCTTTCGCAACGCGTCACTCCGCCCGGTACCGCCCGCGCCGACTGGATGCTCGCCGCCGAGGTTTCGTCACGGCTTGGCACCGATCTTGGCTTCGAGAACTTCACCGATGTGCTCGCCGAGATCTCAGCAGTCGCTCCGGCATACCTTGCACTCGATCAGGCCATTGCCGAGGGTTCGCCCGATGGTGTTCTGCTCCCACTCGATGTTGTTGTGATCATCGATGAAGACGACGACGACATTGTGATCGTTGACGAAACCGTCACGATGTCCGAAGACGGAGCGGCTGTCGATGTCACTGCTGATGTTGCCGACGACAACGCCGCAGATGCCGGCGACGTCGAAGGACTCATCGAACTGATTGCCGACGATTCCGATGTTGCCGGTTCTTTGCCTCCGTTTGTGCAGTTCACCCCGGTCACAAACATTGCGCCGCCGCCTGTCGATTCCTACGGGTTCCGTCTTGTCGCATCGCGAAAGCTGTACGACCAAGGAACTCTCGTGCAGTCAGCACCCGCGCTCGCCCCGCTTGCCCCTGGTTCGACGGTTTCTCTCAATCCGTGGGAATTCGATCGACTGGGAGTTGCCGAAGGCGGACGTGCTGTTGTTCGTACGGCAAAGGCCTCGGTAAAGGTTGTCGTGCGATCCGATTCCGGCGTGCCTCGTGGCGTTGCCGCAATGATCGTGAACCAAGCCGACGGCCGCGTAAGCGATCTAGTTTCTGCCGATGAGCTTGTGGCCGAGGTCAGAATCGAGACCGATTCATGAACTCGATTCTCGTTGTTATGAAACAGTTCCGTGGAGTTGTTGCTAATGCTTAGTGGTGATCCGCTTCTCTCCGGACAGATTGACCTCGCTGTCGTGCTTATAGTCTTGCTCAAGGTCGTCGCTGTTTTTGCGTTCCTTTTGGTGGCGACCATGCTCATGATTTGGTTTGAGCGCAAGGTCGTTAGCGATTTCCAGAATCGTGTCGGTCCGAATACGGCTGGCCCGTTCGGCATCCTTCAAACACTCGCCGATGGCATCAAGTTCTTTTTCAAAGAAGACCTCATCCCCGACAGGGCGGAACGACGCGTCTGCATCCTTGCGCCGCTCCTTACTGTTGTTCCTGCGTTTTTGTTGTTCACGATCGTTCCCTTCGGCGGCGACTTCAGTAATGGGCACGACGGTTCAGTCGAATTATTTGGCCACACCACGTATCTGCAGTTGGCAGACCCGGCGATTGGCATTCTTTTTGCGCTCGCCATGTCATCAATAGCGGTTTACGGCGTCATGCTCGCCGGTTGGTCGTCAGGCTCGAAGTATCCGCTCCTCGGATCCGTGCGTGCTTCCGCACAAATGGTGTCCTACGAAGCTGCACTTGGTCTTTCGGTATGTGCAGTGGTTCTCACCACAGGCACACTCAGCACGCACGGCATCGTGATGGCCCAGGCCGGCAGCGGCTGGGGCGGATTCATTCCTCATTGGAATTTGATCGCGACCGGTTTCGTTCCGTTCGTGGTGTTCTTGCTTGCGAGCCAAGCGGAACTCAATCGTCCGCCGTTCGATCTTGTTGAAGCGGAGCAGGAACTCGTTGGCAGTTATCACACCGAGTATTCGTCTATCCGTTTCGCGCTTTTCTTTGTTGCCGAGTTCATGAACTCGGTCACGATGGCGGCCATTATCGTCACGCTATTCTTAGGCGGCCCTGCCGGCCCCGCACTTCTCGGTCCGGGTTGGCTCTGGGGAATCATTTGGTTCCTGCTCAAGATGACCGCGTTCCTGTTCTTGTTTGTCTGGGTTCGCAGCACACTTCCGCGAGTCCGCTACGACCAACTAATGGACCTTGGATGGAAGGTGCTTATTCCTCTTTCTCTCGGATGGTTGCTCCTCCTCGCCACGTTCTGGGTTGCTCGTGATCAGCAGTGGAACGGATTCGTGACGGTCGCGCTTGGTGCTGTAGTCGGGCTTACCGGTTACGGGCTCCTTAAAGGCGCGATTGCAACTTCTAAAGCACGTCGACTCGAAGGGGTGGTGGACTGATGGGATACCTCGGAGGTTTCCTCGTCAGCCTGCGTCAGATTGGTCGCAAGCAACGAGTTACGACGCAGTACCCGAAGGAAAAGGCACCAAAGCCGATCCGAGTTCATGGGCGTCATGTACTCAATCGCTACGAAGACGGAATGGAAAAGTGCATCGGCTGCGAACTCTGCGCCGGCGTCTGTCCTGCGAAATGCATCTTTGTCCGTGGTGCAGATAACCCGATTGACGATCCCGTTTCTCCTGGTGAACGCTTTGGGTACATCTACGAGATCAATTATCTCCGTTGCATTCACTGCGATCTCTGCGTCGAGGCCTGCCCGACCGAAGCAATTACCGAAACCAAGATGTTCGAGTTCTCGTTCACTAACCGGGCCGATGCGATCTACACCAAAACTGAACTCGTCGTTGACGACGATGGAATGCCGCAGAAGATGCCTTGGGAAGACTGGCGCGAAGGCGAAGACCTTCCGACGTCAGCCTGGATGCGCGCTACGTCGCCGTCTGGGTCTGCCGCGTTCGAGGGCGTCGTTGGGTGGTCTGGTGAACTTGGTTACGGCATTCGCGCTCCGGAAGCCGCGCAGGAGATCAAGGACTCGGTCACGACTCCTCTCGACATGATTGATGAGCATGGCCACGGGCACGAGGACCACGCCCCAGGAACCGCTGAACATGTTTCGCCAGGGCACGAGGATCACGCTGACGATGAAAGGGGCGGTGATCTCTGATCATGGAGACCGTCGTCTTTATTGTGAGCGCGCTGATTGTGCTCGCTGGTGGCCTCGGAGTTGTTTCGTCGCGTAATCCGGTGCACGCCGCACTCAGTCTTATCGCCACACTGTTCGGAATCGCAGTGCTGTTCCTCAACCTAGGTGCGCAACTCCTCGCAGTTGTCCAGGTCATCGTCTACACCGGAGCGATCGTCGTTCTGATTCTGTTCGTCATGATGTTGCTCGGCGTCGATAGCGAAGAAGACCTCGAAACCGAGCCATTGGTGGGCCAGCGACTTCTTGCCGGCCTTATTGGCCTTCTTTTCTTGGGTGCGGTTCTGGCCATCATCATCCTGGGCAAAGACGCCATCGTGACGGGATCACAATCAGTCACCGGTGCAATCTCGCCAACGATCTCCAACATCTCGCAAATCGGCACCGCACTTTTCACGACCTATGTATTCGCGCTTGAAGTCACTGCGGGTCTTCTCACGATCGCTGTCGTGGGAGCTGTTGTTCTTTCCCGACGCCCGGATGATCTTGCACCGATTCCGGAGCCCGAATCCATGATCAACATGGGCGACGAACCTCTTACTGCCATTCCCGAGGAAGGAGCGCACTGATGGAATCAAACCTTTCCTTGGCGTACCTGATGCTTTCGGCGATCCTCTTTGTGATCGGTGGTGTTGGCGTGCTTATCCGTCGGAATCCGCTCATCATGATCATGTGCGTCGAACTCATGCTTAACGCCGTGAATCTTTCGTTCGTGACGTTCGGAAAGATGCTGAATGACATCTCTGGTCAGATCATTGTGTTCTTTGTGATGGTCGTTGCTGCAGCGGAAGTTGTGATTGGCCTCGCCTTGATTGTGGCGATGGCACGACGTCGTCCCGGCGCTACCGCCGATGACCTCCGGACACTGAGGGGATAAGGGACATGGTCGGTCTGGTCTGGTTAATTCCTGCGCTTCCCTTGGCTGGGTTCTTGCTGTTGGTGTTCTTCGGCAAGCGCATTGGCGAGCCCCGTTCTGGTTGGATCGGCACTGGCGCGGTGGCCCTTGCTTTTGTCACCGCTTGTCTCGTGTTCGCTGGGCTTTGGGGAGAGCCAGAACACACCTACGAACTTTCTCTGTTTGAGTGGATTCCCGCCGGTAATTTCAACGTCGATATCGGCATCCTTCTTGATCCGTTGTCAATGACGATGGCGCTGTTCATCACCGGCATCGCCTCTTTGATTCACCTGTACTCCATTGGCTACATGCACGGCGATAGCCGATTCCCACGTTTCTTTACCTACCTGAACTTGTTCGTGTTTTCGATGCTCGTGCTCGTACTGGGCAACAACATGGTTCTCACATTCCTTGGGTGGGAAGGCGTGGGTGCGTGTTCGTACTTCCTCATCGCCTTCTGGTTCGAGAAGGAAGAAAACGCCAGCGCCGGTAAGAAGGCCTTCATCACCAATCGTGTTGGTGACTGGGGCTTCATGATCGCAATCTTCATGACCTTCTTTGCCTTCGGTACGGTCACTTACACCGAGTTCCTTCCAATGGCTCCTGGGCTTGCTCAGACAACGGCAACCTTCATCGCTCTCATGCTGTTCGTCGGCGCCATCGGCAAGTCGGCGCAGATCCCTTTGTTCATCTGGCTGCCCGACGCTATGGCTGGCCCTACACCAGTGTCTGCACTTATTCACGCAGCCACCATGGTTACCGCCGGGGTTTACCTGCTGGTTCGAGTCAATCCGATCCTCGCGGCATCGGCTTCATGGATTCCATGGATGATCGCCATCGTCGGTATCGCAACAGCATTTCTCGCCGCGACGATTGCTATGGCTCAACAGGACATCAAGAAGGTCCTCGCATACTCAACCGTTAGTCAGCTCGGATACATGTTTTTGGCTATAGGTGTCGGTGGATACACCGCAGCGATCTTCCACATGATCACGCACGCATTTTTCAAGGCGTTGCTCTTCCTTGGTGCTGGTTCAGTCATCCACGGCATGCACGATGAGCAAGACATGCGCCGCATGGGTGCTTTGCGCAAAGTCATGCCGGTCACCGCAGTCACGTTCATTATTGGCTGGCTTGCTATCGCCGGTGTCCCGCCGTTCTCAGGATTCTGGTCGAAGGACGACATCCTTGCGTATGCACTCCATAAGAGCCCGATCCTCTATGTGATTGGTCTCATCACTGCATTGCTCACTGCGTTCTATATGAGCCGTCTCGTATTCCGCATCTTCTATGGCGATGCACGTTGGGGTGAATCAGTCGAGGGTGAACTCGCCAATCTCAAGGCTCATACGGCTGCCGATGTCACCGAATCGGATGATCACGCAGACGCACCCGACGATGCACATGCTGGCGCTGGCCACGGTTCGGTGCATCCGCACGAATCGAAGTGGCCAATGTTGGTCCCGCTTATCGTGCTGGCGTTCTTCGCCGCTATTGCCGGGTTCTTGAACCTTCCGTTCACTCACAACCTTGAGTTCCTCAACAACTGGCTTGAGCCGGTCGTTGGCGAGAACCAAGCGAACTTTGATCTTGGCGCCTTTCAGCTCACCTTTGAACTCGTACTCTCAACGACGATCGCACTGCTCGGTATCTTCGCCGCCTACATGGTGTACCTGAAGAACAAAGTGGATCCGCGACGCATTGAACTCCCGTTCTTCGCCAACGGCTGGTACATCGATCAGAGCATCACCAAGTTCATGGGCGGCGCTGGTCGCAAAGGATTCGAACTCATCGCGATGTTCGACAAGGTGGTTATCGATGGCGCCGTTAATGGTGTCGGTCGGGCTACTCGTGGCGGTGCCGCCCGACTCCGTTCCATCGAGAACGGTTATGTGCGCTGGTATGCACTCATGATCGGCATTGGTGCGGTCCTCCTCGTCGCCTTCGCAATGACGCAGGTGAGCTTCTGATGACCGCCTCGATCCTTTCCTCCGTGTTCGCCTCTGAAGGCGCGGCCTCGTTCCCAATTCTTCCGGCACTGATTTTTGTGCCGTTGATTGGAGCGATTCTTATTGCGCTCATGCCGCAGTCGCGCCCCGAACTTTCGCGACAGATGGCAATTATTACGGGGCTCCTCACGGGCGTTCTGAGTATTGCGTTGTTGGTCGAGTTCAAGACCGGCGACGCCGGATTCCAGTTTGTCGTTCAGCAAACCTGGGTGCAGTCCCTCGACATCAAGTTCTTCCTTGGCGTCGATGGCATCTCGTTATTCCTTGTTGTGCTCACAGGCATCTTGTTCCCGATCGCGCTTTTCGCAGCGAAGCCAGAACACAGCCCGAAGGGTTACTACGCGTGGCTCACATTGCTCATGGCGGGTTGTATGGGAGCGTTCCTGTCGCTCGATCTTTTCCTGTTCTTCTTGATGTTCGAAGTCACCCTGGTTCCGCTCTACATGCTCATTGGCAAGTGGGGCCACGGTCGTCGGGTCTACGCCGCAACAAAGTTCTTCCTCTACACGATGCTTGGCTCAGCGTTCATGCTGGTTTCCATCGTCACTCTGGCGGTTGTTGCGGGCGCGGGCGATAACGGTGGCGTTTCGTTTGACTTCACCAAGATCATCGCTTCGGACAGTTTGGCAACAAGCACCGGCCGTTGGTTGTTCTTGGGCATGGCCATTGCGTTTGCGGTGAAGGTTCCATCTTTCCCCTTCCACACGTGGCTGCCCGATGCGCACACCGAAGCGCCGACCGCAGGCTCAATCGATTTGGCCGGCATCCTTCTGAAACTTGGCACCTACGGTTTTCTCCGTTACGGACTTGAACTGTTCCCCGAAGCGACGGTGTGGTTTGCACCAGTGATGTTGACCTTGGCCACAATTGGTGTGGTCTATGGCGGCATCGTGGCGGCCATGCAACGCAACCTCAAGCGACTCATCGCTTATTCTTCGGTCTCCCACATGGGCTTTGCGCTTATGGGTCTGTTCGCGCTGAACGTCGAAGGCATCGAAGGTTCTGTGCTGCAGATGATCAACCACGGCATCTCAACTGGTGCTCTGTTCATCCTTCTCGGATTCCTCTACACCCGTCGCCACACCTACGAGATCTCTCAACTCAAGGGCATCGGCAAGGTCGCACCGGTTTTTGCTGGAATCTTCACCCTCGTGATGCTCTCCTCGATCGGTGTTCCTGGACTCAACGGATTCGTTGGCGAATTCCTCATTCTTTTGGGCACCTTTATGGCCCACCGTTGGTGGGCTGTCGTGGCGGCGACCGGCGTCATCATCGCAGCGTTGTATCTCCTCTGGGCCTACCAGCGCGTGTTCCAAGGCGAGCCAGACGAAGCAAACAAGTCATTCCCGGATCTCAATATCTCTGAGAAACTTGTGTTGGTCCCGCTCATTGCTCTCATCATCTTCCTTGGTATCTATCCGAAACCGGTCCTCGATCGCATCGAGCCTTCAGTGAAGCGGGTAGTTACACGGCTTGAGATGAAAGTCGATGGGTTCCAAGAACCAATCACTCGTAACGGCGCTGACTTACTCCGCATCACCGAGTCATCGCACACGATGAATGGTGAACATGGCCTTGGCGTCGCAACGAACGGTCAGGAGGCGGAGAAGTGATCGCCTCTCTCTTCGCCCAAGCTGCTGTCACCTCAGCGACAACTGATGGTGGGATTGTTCATGTCGCTGGACCATCCATTGATTGGGTCGCTCTTCTTCCAATGCTGATTTTGTTGGTAGGTGCGCTCCTTACGCTCACGTTCTCCTCCTTCTTGAAGGGTCATGCGCCAAAGGGTCTCTTCACCTGGACCACTGTTGCGATCGCTGTTGGCGCCGCGGTCAGTGCGGTTCCAATGTGGGCGCGAGTGCAGGGCTGGAATTCGCTGCTGTGGTGGAACCTCGATCACGCTCAAACCGGACCGTTCAGTACGGCTGGGGGAGCGGTTGGTATCGACGGTTTCTCACTGTTCATCACGGTGGTGCTGTGTGTCGGCGTTGTGCTTGCAGCGCTCCTTGCTGATGATTTCTTGCGTCGCGAATCAATGAGTGGCCCCGAGTTCTACGTCCTGCTGCTCCTGTCGGCGGTCGGTGGCGTCATCATGGCCATGTCGAACGATCTCATCGTTCTGTTCATTGGTCTTGAAACACTCTCTATTGCCGTTTATGTGCTTGCAGGTATGAATCTGCGTCGAGTGCAGTCTCAAGAATCAGGCATCAAATACTTCGTTCTTGGCGCATTCTCTTCTGCTTTCCTGCTCTACGGCATTGCGATGCTTTATGGAGCAACTGGATCAACAAACTTTGTCGACATTCGTGAGTTCATGGCGACGGTTGTCCCGATCCACAACGGATTACTGCTTCTCGGACTCGTACTCGTACTTGTCGGTCTGGCGTTCAAGATCTCTGCCGTGCCATTCCACGCATGGAGCCCCGATGTTTATGACGGCGCTCCCACCCCAGCGACTGCATGGATGGCTGCCGGCGTGAAAGCTGCCGCAGTCGCGGGCCTCGTTCGGGTCTTCATGCTGACGTTCTCGAATTACGCCTCGACCTGGAAACCCATCATGTACGTCTTGGCCATTTTGTCGATGGTCCTTGGAGCTGCGCTCGCGATCGTTCAGAGCAACGTGAAGCGGATGTTGGCCTATTCATCGATCAGCCATGCGGGTTTCATTCTCATGGCGATTCAGGCGAACAGCGGAAACGGCATCACCGCGTCAGCGTTCTATGTCGCCGTTTACACCTTCATGGTGGCGGGCTCATTCGGTGTGGCCGCCATTGTCGGCCGCAAGGGCGATGGAAATCACGAATTGTCCGATTATCAGGGCCTCGTTCGCTCGAATCCGTGGTTGGCGGGCTCATTCATCCTGTTGCTCTTGGCTCAGGCCGGTGTGCCATTCACCGCTGGCTTCTTTGCCAAGTTCTTGGCCATTACCGCTGCCGCCGATGCTCACGCGGTGCCCTTGGCGCTGGTGGCCATGGTCTCTGCCGTGATTTCGGCATTCCTGTATCTCCGGATCATCGTGGCCATGTTCATGTCTGGTGGCGACGACGGACTCGAGGACGTTCCTCGTTCAAATCGACTCCGGGTTCCATTTGCGGCCGGACTGGCCATCGGAATCTGTGTCGTTGTTACCCTCGTTTACGGTCTGTTACCAGACCTGCTTCTTCACAACGCTCGTGCCGCCACTCCGGCTGCGGTTCAGTACGAGCGTCCCTCCGCCACAGGGTCCACCACCGCCGGTGGCTGATCACACAAGATTGAACCGCTTTCTCTATGCGACAAGGATTTCATGCCGTGTTCGGCCCTTCTGTAGTGTCCGGGAACGATGACTGAGTACTCCGATTTCGTCAGGCAATATCTCACCGTCGTGATTTTCGCGGGCCTTGGTATTGGTATTGGTGCCGGTCTGCTCGGCATCGGCAAGATCTTCCGCCCCACTCGCCCTCAAGAGCAGAAGTATCTGGTCTACGAGTCAGGTGTCGATCCGGTGGGTACGGGTTGGTCTCAAAGCCAGATTCGCTATTACATCTACGCGCTTCTCTTCGTTATGTTCGATGTTGAAGCGGTCTTCATGTTCCCGTGGGCCACACGACTCGAGGCCTATGGTGTCTTTGGTCTGGTCGAGATGCTTATTTTTGTGGCGATCTTGGCGCTTGGTCTGCTCTATGCCTGGCGGAAGAAGGTGCTCCAATGGGCTTAGTTGAAAGTGGCAAGTTGCCCAAGCCGCTGGCCAAACTCCTCAACATTTCCCGTAAGTATTCGATTTGGGCCTACCAATGGGGTCTTGCGTGTTGCGCGATCGAAATGGGTGCGGCGTTCGCATCGCCGCGCTACGACGTCATGCGCCTCGGCGTGATCCCGTTCCCCGCGAGCCCGCGTCAAGCCGACCTTGTCGTGATCGCGGGCACGGTGACCGACAAACTTGCTCCCGCCGTTGTGCGTCTTTACGAGCAGATGCCTGATCCGAAGTACGTCATCTCAATGGGTTCCTGCGCCAATTGCGGCGGTCCTTACTGGGATAGCTACTCAGTGACCAAGGGTGTCGATCAGTTGATTCCGGTTGACGTTTACGTTCCTGGCTGCCCGCCACGTCCGGAAGCACTGCTTGAAGGAATCATCCTTCTTCAAGAACGCATTGCTCACGAGGACATGGCTGAGCGTTGGAAGGGTGGACCAATTGTCGTCAGCTGACACAGAAACGCCCGAAGAGGCAGCGCCCGCGACCGACGATGCGCGAGAAGCCGTTTTGGCCGAGTTCACATCGCGCCTTGGCGACGGTGTCGTTGGCTCGCACATTCGCGTCGGTGACGATCTCTGGATCCGCGTCGATCGCGCCCATTGGCTCGAAACGGCCGAGGTTGCAAAGTCGATGGGCTACCGATTCTTCGATTTCCTGTCTGCGATCGACTGGCTTCCTTCGCCGTTCGGTCGCGACATGGATGCGCAAGAAGACCTCGTTGTTGCGGGCACTCCGGCCAAGGAACCTGAAGTGATGGTGCAGGGCTACGCCGGTGGCGATACCCGTTTCCAACTTCTTGCTCGTTTGTACTCAATTAGCGCGGGAATGGGCATCACCTTCAAGTGTGATCTTCCCGACGACGACCTCACTGCGCCGACATGGTCAAACGTGTTTGCCGGTGCGAACTGGCACGAGCGTGAAGCGCGCGAAATGTTTGGCTTCTCGTTCGATGGTCATCCGAACATGATCAATATGTACTTGCCTGCCGATTTTGTGGGCAATCCGCTTCGTAAGGACTTTCCGTTGCTGGCTCGCCGGGTACGCCCGTGGCCCGGCATCGTTGACGTTGAACCAATGCCCGGTGTTGCCGATGAGGAAGGAGAGGGCGAATGACCGCTGTTAGTGATCCGCAATCCGTTGCTGCCCTCGTTGCCGAAGCGAACGACAATCGCGTGAACCTCGATTTCGAAACCGAGGGAATGACCCTCAACATGGGTCCGCAGCATCCCGCTACGCATGGAACGCTTCGCATCATCGCTCGCCTCGATGGCGAGCAGGTGATTTCTGCCGAACCGATGTGTGGCTACATGCATCGCGGCTACGAAAAACTCACCGAGGTTCGTACCTATCCGCAGATCAATGCGCTTATCAATCGCATCGACTGGCTCGGAAGTTTCGCCAACGAGGTTCCGTTCATCCTCGCAGCGGAGAAGTTGATGGATGTTGAAGCACCGCCTCGTGCGCAGTGGATACGCACAATTCTTTTTGAAATGTCGCGTGTTGCAAACATCTCCCTGTTCCTCGGTGACTTTGGTCTGCAGCTTGGCGGCATGACCGCTGGTTTCTATGCATTCCGTGACCGCGAATGGGTACTCAACCAGATCGAATCTGCAACCGGTGGTCGGTTCCACCCGAACTTCGATCGCATCGGTGGCCTGAAAGACGATCTGCCCAAGGGCTGGATCGAAGAGTCTCATACGGCGATGGACAAACTCCTCGCTTTCTGCGACGAGATGGAAGATCTTCTCGTCGGCAACGAAATTTTCCAAGGCCGGACCCGTGGTATCGGCGTCATTCCTGCCGAGATCGCGCTTTCTTATGGTCTTTCCGGTGCCAACCTTCGAGCCTCCGGAGTCGACTGGGATCTTCGTCGTGACAATTGTCCTCCCGGACTCGTCTATGACAAGGCCGACTGGAAAGTCTGGACACATCCCGACGGCGATTGTTTCGCTCGCACCTGGGTCCGCCTTCAGGAAACTCGTGAAGCAGCAAAGATCGTGAAGCAATTGCTCGACACCATCCCGAGTGGTCCGGTTATGGCCAAGGTTCCGCGCATCATCAAGGTGCCTGCAGGCGAGGCTTACGTCGCGACCGAGAATCCTCTTGGCGAAATGGGTTACTACGTCGTGTCGAAGGGCGACCTCGTTCCCTTCCGCGTCAAGATCCGTTCGGCGTCGTTCAACAATATTTCCGTACTGCCGTGGGTGGCCCGGGGCGCGTATGTTCCCGACCTCATCTCGATCCTCGGCAGTCTGTATTTCATTTTGGGTGACATCGACCGATGACACTTCTCCTTGCCTCGTTCGCGCCGCCGTATTGGCTCTCGACCCTTATCAAGGTTCTCGTCATCAGCGCAGTGGTGCCTACTACTGCGCTGATTCTCGGCATGGTCTTCTTGTTTAAGATCATGTCGTGGATGCAGAGCCGTCTTGGTCCGCAAGAAGCAGGCCCGCGCGGAACACTGCAGCTTCTTGCTGATGGCGTGAAGTTCCTTCAGAAGGAAGACATCGCGCCCAATGGTGCCGATCTTTGGGTCTTCAAGGTCGCCCCACTCGTCGTACTGATGTCAACACTCGTTCTCTATGTGGCATTGCCGGCTTCAATGCATCTTGTTGTCGCCGACCTTGATGTCGGCGTGTTCTTTGTGCTCGCCGTCGCGTCGTTGTCGGTCATCGGCGTGCTCATGGCGGGGTGGTCATCGGCGAGCAAGTACTCACTCATGGGCGCGCTGCGTGCTGCTGGTCAGCTCATCGCGTATGAACTTCCGATGGTGCTTGCCGTCATCGGCGTGGTCATCCAGGCGGGCACTATGAGCCTCAATGGCATTGTCCTCGCTCAGAACAACGGTTCAATCTTTGGTTGGGGTGGAATCGGATTCCCGTACATCCTCACTCAGTTCCTCGGCTTCTTCATCTTCATCGCCGCGGTGCAAGCCGAACTCACGCAACCTCCGTTCGACATGCCTGTCGCCGAATCGGAGATTGTTTCCGGTTATCAGGTTGAGTACACCGGTTTCCGATTCCTCATCTTCTTCTTGGCCGAGTTCGCCACAGCGTTTGTATTTGCCGGAATAGCTGCGGTGCTCTTCCTTGGCGGCTGGGCCGTCCCGTGGCTTCCCACCGAGAGCGATTGGTATTACGTGCTCGGCCCGATCGTTCTGTTCGCGAAGGTGATGATCGTTTCCTTCATCATCTTCTGGGTGCGTTTCACCTACCCACGTTTCCGTGAGGATCAGCTTCAGAGCCTCGCTTGGAAAGTCCTTATCCCGTTGGCCCTCGTAAATATTGTGGTCACTGCTGTGCTGAAGGTGGTGCTCTGATGCCCCCCAAGCCCAAGGTTCCAGGCCTCATCAAGGGTCTTGGCGTCACGTTCGGCGAGATGGTGAAAACCCTCAAAGACGGTCCGCAGACAACTCGCTATCCGCACGAGCGTGAAGAAGTCGCGCCGCGTGCTCGTGGTGTCATTGCGCTTCACGAAGAGAACTGCACCTCGTGCATGTTGTGCGCGCGCGAGTGTCCCGATTGGTGCATCTTCATCGAGGCGCATAAGTACCTCGCTCCGCCTCGCCGTGAAGGCGGCAAGCCTCGTCAGAAGAATGAACTCGACCGTTTCGACATCGATTTCTCACTCTGCATGTATTGCGGAATTTGTGTTGAGGTCTGCCCGTTCGACGCGCTGTTCTGGAGCCCGGAACACGAGTACTCCGAAGTCCGTATTGCCGATCTTCTTCACGACAAGACTCGTCTTGACCAGTGGATGCAGACCGTTCCCGAATTTGAGGCCTACGAAGCTGGCGCTGAAACCAAGGTCAAGAAGGTTCCGCGCTGATGCTCGCCCTGCTCGTCGCTCAGAACATCGCGTTCTACATTATTGCCGCCCTGATGGTGGTTGGTGCTCTGCGCGTTGTTACCTGTAAGAACCTGATGCATGCCGCGTTGTGGCTTGTACTTGTTCTTGCCGGGGCTGCTGCGCAGTACATCCTTCTGGCTTCCGAATTCGTTGCCATCACTCAGGTATTGGTGTACTTGGGTGCCATCATCGTGCTGTTCCTGTTCGGCGTCATGCTTACTCGAGCGAAGACCGGCACTGACGAAGATCTCGACAATAAGAACTCTGCGAAGTTCATTGGCGGCGGAGTCGCTGTCCTGCTCCTTGGGCTGATGGGCTACTCACTGATCGACGGTTTCAAAGACACCGAGTTTGGCAACCTGATGGTGCAGCGCACCTCCGAGGTGAGCGATTCGATTTTCTCCACGTATTTGATTCCGTTTGAGGTTCTGTCGGTGCTACTGCTTGCGGCTTTGGTCGGCGCAATCGTGATTGCGAGGCGTGACTGATGTATCTGAACCAGTTCCTCCTCTTGGCCGCAATTCTTTTCTGCATCGGCGTGTATGGCGTGCTTGCCCGCAAGAACGGAGTGCTCGTTCTCATGTCGATTGAACTCATTCTCAATGCCGTGAATATCAACCTGGTTGCGTTCGGCGCTTATTGGAACGCCAACGACAACACCAATGTCTCAGGCCAGGTATTCGCACTCTTTGTGATCGCCGTCGCAGCGGCCGAGGTCGGAGTCGGCCTTGCACTCGTACTTCTCATCTACCGGAACCGACAGAGCATCGATATCGATGATGTCGACATGTTGAAGGGCTGATCAGCGTGTTCAACATGATCGACAAGGTTTGGATCATCCCCGCCCTCATGGCGTCGTCGTTCCTCGTGATCCTTTTCTTCGGTAAGCGCTGGGGCACCCGGGCCACCGCCGGAATCGGTATCGCCGCTGTCTCAATTTGTCTCATGCTTTCGGTAATCGTTGCTGGCAACTGGATCAG
>JAEMTX010000007.1:16680-26679 GCA_016462055.1 Acidimicrobiia bacterium
TTCCGCCGGTTGTTCGCACCGTTACCTGGTTCCAAATCGGCGGCATGGAATTCGAAATGGGCACGCTGGTCGACGGCCTCGCCGCCATGATGCTCATCACGGTTTGCATCATTTCGTTGCTCGTGCACATTTACTCAACTGAGTATCTGCACGGCGATGTGCGCTTCACTCACTACTACGCATTCCTGTCGTTGTTCACGGCGTCGATGCTCTTCTACGTCCTCAGCTCGAACACATTGCAAATGCTTGTGGGCTGGGAATTGGTGGGCGTCTGTTCATTTGGGCTGATTGGCCATTGGTGGGAAGAGAAGAAAAACACCGATGCTGCGCTCAAGGCGTTCCTCACGAACCGTGTTGGCGATATCGGCCTCATCCTTGGCGTCATCATTACGTTCTTTGCTGCAGGCGGAACAAGCTTCAACGTTCTCCACATCAACGAATACGCCCTGTCTCAGGGCGCGAACACCACGCTCCTTCTCGTAGGAGCGCTGTGTCTTTTCGGCGGCGTCACTTCAAAATCGGGCCAATTCCCACTACACACGTGGTTACCCGACGCCATGGCCGGCCCCACGCCAGTGTCGGCGCTTATTCACGCCGCCACCATGGTTGTCGCTGGCGTGTATCTAATCGCTCGTCTCTACGCAGTCTTCTTTTCTGGCCTCGCTATCGGCAGCAGCACTTTTCATTACGTGGCATTCATTGGCGGCTTCACCACGATCGTCGGCGGACTGTTGGCCTTCGTGCAGACCGACCTGAAAAAGGTGCTGGCCTACTCAACGATCTCGCAGCTCGGTTACATGGTGATGGCCCTCGGTGTTGGCGCCTGGACCGCCGGTGTGTTCCACCTCTTTACCCATGCGTTCTTCAAGGCGTGCTTGTTCCTCGGCGCTGGTTCGGTGAGTCACGCGTGTCATCACACCTTCGATATGCGTGAAATGGGTGGTCTCCGCAAGAAGATGCCAGTCACGCATGCCACCTTCCTGGTTGCGACCCTCGCGCTCGCCGGTATCTTCCCGCTGGCGGGCTTCTGGTCGAAGGATGAAATTCTCGCTGGCTCTGCGAGCGGCCAAGAGAACGCGTACACGATCATGTTGATCTTCGGTCTGATCACAGCGTTCCTCACTGCCGCTTATATGGGTCGCGCCTACTGGATGACTTTCTGGGGCGATTATCGCGGCCATGCAAAGCCGCACGAATCACCGAAGGTCATCACCGTTCCGCTCATGATCCTTGCTGGATGTGCAGTGGTGTTGGGCTTCACGAACTTTCCCAAGTCGTTCTTCGGTTTCAAACTGCCTGGGAGCCTCACCACGAGGTTCGAACATTTTGTTGAACCCACGTTTGCCTTCCCGCCGGTTCAGCACGCTGCCTTCACCCCTTGGTTGGCGATTGCGTCAACGATTCTTGCGGCCGGTGGTTTGTTCGTCGCCTACCAGTACTACGAAAAGAACCGTGGTCCGCATGGCCTGACCTCGCGTAACAAGGTTGCCATGGCTGGTTACACGTTCCTTGAGAACAAGTACTACCTCGACGAGCTCTACATCGGTGTTGTCGCCGGCAGCACTAAGGGCCCACTCGCTCGTGCTGCGAATTGGTTCAATCAAAACATTCTCGATGGCATTATCAATGGCATCGGTCTTGGCGCTCGAAAGATCGCCGCAGTGGTGTACGTAGTTGCCGATCAGCTCATCATCGATGGTGCAGTAAACGGATCTGGTCAGGGTTCTGAAGGAGCAGGTCAACTGCTTCGGAAGATCCAGACCGGCAAGGTCCAGCAGTACGCCTCGATTCTCTTTGCCGGTGCGGTAGTCCTCGCCGGTGTACTCGTGTTCGTCGTCTAGGAGCCCAGGACAATTCGATGAAAGATTTCCTGAACAGTTGGGGTATCAGCCTGATGGTGTTCCTCCCCCTTGTGGGAGCGCTCGCCATGTTGGTCGTGCCCAAGTCCAAAGAGCAGTTCCACAAGGTTGTCGCACTCGCGGCAAGCCTTGTAGTCGGGTTCATTGGAATCCTGCTCATGACCAACTTCGACTACGACGCGAGCGGAAGCTTGCAGTTCGTTATCGATAAGGCATGGATCCCGATCATTAATAGTCGGTACATCGTGGGCATCGACGGCATCTCGCTGCCGATGATCGCCCTCACGTTGCTCATCGTGCCGTTGTGCATCATCTATTCCTGGAATCGCTTCCCGGAGCCGAAGAATCCCAAAGCGTTCCTCATCCTCATCCTCATTCTGGAAACGGGAATGCTCGGAACGTTTGTCTCACAGGATCTCATCCTGTTCTTCGTCTTCTTCGAGGTTGTCCTTCTGCCGATGTACTTCATGATCGGCGTCTGGGGTGGCGAGAAGCGTCAGTACGCCTCGCTCAAGTTCTTCCTCTATACGTTGTTTGGTTCGGCGCTCATGATCGTCGCCTTCCTTGCGCTGTATTTCCTGTCTGACCCGATTGAAGTCGGCGGACAACTCATGCATTCGTTCGATATGCGCATCCTGCCGGAATTGGCAACAGGCATTTCAACGGGCGCCGCGCTCTGGATCTTTGGCGGCATGTTTATGGGCTTCGGTATCAAGGTGCCGATGTTCCCGTTCCACACATGGTTGCCCGACGCGCACACCCAAGCGCCGACCGTTGGCTCGGTCATCCTTGCTGCAGTGCTCCTGAAGCTCGGAACCTACGGCTTCATCCGCATCGCCATTCCGATCCTTCCGAGTGCTGCTGAAAAGTGGGCGCCGTTTATCGGCCTACTTGCAGTCATCGGCATTATCTACGGAGCGTTGTGTTGTTTGGCGCAGTCCGACATGAAGCGACTGATTGCGTTCTCATCGGTCTCACACATGGGTTTTGTGATGCTCGGCATCGCCACGCTGACCACCTTTGGTTTCCAAGCCGCCATCTTCGGCATGGTTGCCCACGGCCTCATCACTGGCTTGCTCTTCTTTGTGGCTGGTTCGACCAAGGATCGCTATCACACCCTCGATATTTCTCGACTCGGCGGAATGCTCAAGTCCATGCCTCATATGGGCTGGATCCTCGGCTTCTCGGTGATGGCTTCGCTCGGTCTTCCCGGTTTGGCGGGCTTCTGGGGAGAATTCCCAGCGATCTTGTCTGCCTACAACCCGGGCCTTGGTTTGAACGTTGCCTTCTTCCGTGTACTCATGGTGATCGCTGCGGTCGGCACTGTGCTGGCAGCTTCGTACTTGCTGTGGATGTATCAGCGAGTGGGCTTCGGCGTGCCGACGAAGGAATACGAAGACGATCCGCACCTGCACGACGTCACGTTCACCGAGTGGTTGGCGTGGACGCCAATTCTCGTGCTCATCGTTGTGCTCGGCTTCATGCCCAACATTATTTTCAAGGTCACCGATGGTGCGGTTGAGCGCACAATTGCGATCGTGAACGGGCTCGGAGGCTGATCCGTTGCTCGCCCAGTTGCTGACTTTCGCCTGGAACGCACCCAGCATCGACTACCACGCCCTCGCGCCCGAAATCATCGTGGCCGTGACCATCGTGGTGTTGATTCTCCTCGACGCGTTCACTGGCGAGCGCTCGCGATGGGCCTCGTCCTCGGTAGCCGGCATCGGTCTGCTGGTCGCACTCATTCCGATCGCAACGCTTGCGTACGACGGAGTAAACCGGGTGATGTTCGGCGGCGGATTCGTCGTCGACAACTACGCGCTCATTCTGCAGGCGTTGTTCCTCGTTGCGGGTTATGTCGTGATTTTACTCTCGACGAACTACATCGCCGAAGGGGACTATTACGAGGGCGAGTACTACACCCTCCTTCTTTCTTCGATCCTCGGCATGATGGTCATGGCCTCGGCTCGTGATCTCATCAGCATCTTTATTGCCCTCGAACTCGTTTCCATCCCGGCGTACATGTTGGCGGCCTGGCGGAAGCGTGATCAGAAGAGCAACGAAGCAGGTTTGAAGTACTACCTGATGGGGGTTTTTGCTTCGGCAATTCTTCTCTACGGTATGTCCCTGATTTTTGGAATCACCGGATCGACCTTGTTGGTCGTTATCGGCGCTGAACTTGGTTCGTATGTTTCTTCACAGCCGATTATCACGCTGGGTATCGCATTCGTTCTTATCGGTTTCGCTTTCAAGGTGTCGGCCGTGCCGTTTCACCAGTGGGCACCCGACACCTACGAAGGTTCACCCACTCCGGTCACCTCGTTCCTTGCCGTTGCTTCAAAGGCGGCCGGCTTCGTCGCCATCTTGAATGTCCTCTTCATTGGCTTCTACGAGCGCCACGACGTTTGGGAACCGCTCATGTGGGTGCTTGCTGCGCTTTCCATGACCGTGGGAAATCTCATCGCCCTTCGTCAGACCAATGTGGTGCGCATGCTGGCTTACTCGGGCATCGCTCAGGCCGGTTACATCCTTGCTCCGCTTGCCGTTGCTGGAGCCACTCTTGGGACTGGTAGCGAAGCGCTCCGGTCCATCGTGGTGTACCTGCTCATCTACGCCGGCATGAACCTTGGTGCCTTTGCCGTGGTTCTTGCGGTCTCCCGCAAGACTCGCTCCGGTGACATCAAGAGCTTTGGTGGACTGTTCTCGTATGCGCCCACGCTCACGGTGTGCATGACGATTTTTCTCTTTTCCCTCGCGGGCATTCCGCCGGCAGCGGGTTGGTTCGCGAAACTTTCAATCTTCAGTTCGTTAGCTTCGGCCGGAAGCGCATCGGGTTACGTTCTCGCTGTCATCGTTGGTCTGAACTCGGTGATCGCATTCGGTTACTACGGCCGTCTGATTCGTGTCATGTGGATGGACGAGGCTCCCGATGGCGATCGCACGCCAATCAAAGTGCCAGCCTCACTTTCGTTCGCACTCGTCATCACGGTTGCCGTCACCCTTGTATGGGGTGTGTTCCCGGGTGCACTTACGCACTTCACCGACCAGGTCAACCTTTTCTCATTGCTGCGCTGAACCACTGAGGTTCGCGCTGCGCTGAACGATCATGACCGACGAGTTCCAATCTCGGTTTCCGGTCGGAACAACGTTGTCATTTGCGCGGTACATGGATATTGCGCTCTATGACGAGTCAGTTGGTTTCTACGCGACCGTTGGCCGTGCTGGTCGTCGTGGTGACTTTCTGACCAGTCCCGAAGTCGGCCCCTTGTTTGGCGCGTTGATTGCTCGACGGCTCGACGAGGAATGGTTGGCACTCGGCTCTCCCGAAACATTTGTCGTTGTTGAGTTCGGAGCAGGGCCAGGAACGCTCGCTCGCTCGATTGCGTTCGCAACACCCGAGTGTGGCTCGGCTCTTCGTTACCTAATGGTGGAACGTTCCGCTGAGCAACGCGCATTGCACGCAGAGCACCTTGATGGATGGATGGGCGATCTCGACGCTGCGGGCGTCGATTCATTCGTGGGCGGCCACAACCCAGGCCCACAGTTCGCCTCAAGCCCAATTGCACCGTACGGAATTACTGGCGTGGTTCTGGCCAACGAACTGTTGGACAACCTTGCCTTCGACATCGTTCGTCACGACGGCGCCGGGAACTTCGAGCGACTCGACGTGCACCACGCCGAAGATGGTCTTGAGTTTGTGGTTGCTCCAACTGAAGTTCCCTTGTCACTGGCCCCGGTGTTGTCATCGGCGGCGGCGGGGGAGTGGATGCCGCTTCAGGAACTTGCGGTGCAATGGCTAACGGCGGCGATCGACCGACTCGAACGCGGCGTTGTGATCGTCATCGACTACGGCGCGACAACTGCAGAGATCGCTGCTCGATCGGAAATGGGTTGGCTTCGGACATTCGTTGGTCAAGAAAGAGCTGGGCATCCGTTGGACGCACCGGGTGGATGCGATATCACCGCTGATGTCGCTGTCGACCAACTTGGGACCGCAGTCCGACCAACGATCATCACTTCCCAACAACAGTTTCTCGAACGGTTAGGCATTGCGCAGCTCGTTGAAGAAGGTCGCAAGATCTGGACGGGAAAAGCATCGGCCCCCGACGTTGCTGCACTTCGAGCCCGCAGCCGCATCGGCGAGGCCGAGGCGTTGCTTGAGTCGGGCGGTTTGGGTGATTTTGTTGTTCTTGAATGGACCATCGGAATGACGGAGGCCCCCGAGGGGTCACCAGAGAACCTTCGGTAGGATCACCAACGCAAAGGGCGATCGTCCGCCCACCGTTTACGGGGAGTGTCATGACTGAACCGACGATTGAGGACTATCTCCACGAGAACCGGTTGTTTCCTCCGTCACCGGAGTTCAAGGCAAATGCGCTGACGTCCGACGATTCGCTCTATCGCGAGGCCGATGCTGATTACGAAGCATTCTGGGCGCGCCAGGCTCGCGAACTTCTCACGTGGAACTCCGATTTCACTACCACTCTTGAATGGGAACTCCCGTTTGCGAAGTGGTTCGTCGGCGGAACCCTGAACGTTTCTGAAAATTGTCTCGACCGTCACGTGGCCAATGGCCTTGGCGATCGAGTCGCCTATCACTGGGAAGGCGAACCGGGGGACACGCGAACCATTACCTATGCCGACCTTCTTGAAGAAGTGAAGAAGTTCGCCAATGTTCTTAAAGGTCTTGGACTCAAGAAGGGTGACCGCGTCGCGATTTATATGCCGATGATCCCGGAACTCCCGGTGGCCATGCTGGCGTGCACCCGGATTGGTGTTGCTCATTCGGTTATTTTTGGTGGTTTCTCGCCCGATTCGATTATTGATCGCGTTCAAGATGGCGAATGCAAAGTCATCATCACTGCCGACGGTGGCTATCGACGCGGCACAGCCTCACTACTGAAGCCCAATGTTGACGATGCGGTGGGCTCGTGCCCATCGGTGACCGACGTTGTCGTTGTGCAACGCACCAACTCCGAGGTCACGATGGTGGAAGGTCGCGATCACTGGTACCACGATCTTATGGAATCGGCATCGGCTGATTGCCCAGCAGAGCCGATGGATTCCGAGCAGTTGTTGTATCTGCTTTACACCTCAGGAACCACGGCCAAGCCCAAGGGCATCATGCACACCACCGGCGGTTATCTGACGCAGGTCGCGTTTACCTACAAGTACGTCTTCGATCTCAAGCCCGAAACCGATATCTATTGGTGCTCCGCTGATATTGGCTGGGTGACAGGGCACAGTTACATCGTTTACGGACCCCTTGTGAACGGTGCAACGTCGGTGCTGTATGAAGGCACTCCCGATACGCCGGGCAAAGATCGCATGTGGGACATCATCGAGCGCTACGGCGTCACGCAGCTCTACACCGCGCCCACTGCTATTCGTACGTTCATGAAGTGGGGAGAACAAGAGCCCCAGAAACACGATCTCTCGTCGCTTCGCTTGCTGGGTTCGGTTGGTGAATCGATCAATCCAGAAGCGTGGATGTGGTACCACGAACACATCGGTTCAAGCCGTTGTCCGATCGTTGATACGTGGTGGCAGACCGAAACTGGCGGCCAAATGATTACGCCGCTTCCTGGCGTCACCACCCTCAAACCTGGCTCTGCGTGCATGGCATTGCCGGGAATTGGCGTTGAGGTTGTCGATGAAGAAGGCCACACCATTGAACATGGGGGCGGTTATCTGACTCTGACGCGTCCGTGGCCATCAATGTTGCGCGGTATCTGGGGCGACCCTGAGCGCTACATGGACACCTATTGGAGTCGTTATCCCGGTCGTTATTTCGCTGGCGATGGCGCCAAGATCGATGAAGACGGCTATCTCTGGTTGTTGGGTCGCGTCGATGACGTCATGAATGTTTCGGGCCACCGAATTTCCACCACCGAGGTTGAAAGCGCGCTTGTCGATCACACGTCTGTCGCGGAAGCTGCTGTTGTCGGAGCGACCGACGATCTCACTGGTCAGGCCATTGTTGGTTACGTCATTGTGCGCGGGGGCGTGGTGGCCGACGATGCACTGGTTGATGAATTGCGCTCCCACGTAGCAACAAAAATCGGGCCCACTGCGCGTCCGAAGCGCGTCATCATCGTCCCCGATCTTCCGAAAACCCGAAGCGGAAAAATCATGCGCCGGCTTCTTCGCGACATCGCCGATGGCCACGAATTGGGTGACACCACAACCTTGGCTGACCCATCCGTTGTCGACGCCATTCGCGAAAGCGCGTTGCACGGTCCTGGTAGTGGAGTGTGAGCGCGCCGCACGATAATTGGCATTGGCGTGCCGGTCCGGTTGAACCCGGCCCCACCGTGGTCTTCGACATGGATGGTGTGCTGTCGAACGCCAGCGATCGTCAACACCACATTGCCAATCGCGATTGGAATGCGTTTTTTGAAGCGTGTGGCGAGGACGAGGTCATCCATGAACTATCACGATTACTCAGTCTTCTAGCGCCTGATCTTCATGTGGTCTTACTGACCGCACGACCATTGCGCGTGCAGCCGCAAACGCTTGAATGGCTTGCTCGCCATGACTTACGTTGGGACCTGTTGTGTATGCGTCCTGACCGATCAGGACAAGAAGCATGGCAATTTAAACAACAGACCGTTAGCGAATTACGCGAGTTCGGATTCGATTTGAAACTTGCGTTTGAAGACGACCGGAAGAACGCCGACATGTTTCACAGCGAAGGCATTCCGTGCGTTTACATCCACTCGGGGTACTACGAGTAGTTCGTTTCGCGTTAGTCGCGGAAGTTTTCGAACTGCAATGGGATCTCGAGATCAACCTCTTTGAGCCCTGCGATAACGGCCTGTAGGTCGTCACGCTTTTTGCCGGTGACACGAACTTGTTCGCCTTGAGTCTGCGAAGAAACACCTTTAAGGCCGAGTTCTTTGATCGCCTTGTTGACGGCCTTGGCTTTCTCGCTGGAAATGCCGGCAACGATTTTGATGGTCTGACGAACCGTGCTGCTTGCGGCATCTTCGACTTTTCCATAGTCAAGGGACTTGAGCGACACCTTCCGCTTGACCAACTTCTCTTCAAGAACCTGGCGAACGGCATTGAGCCGATCGGGGCTTGCCGACTTCATCTCGATGGAGAGCTCTTTGTATTCGACTGATGAGTTGGTGTTTTTGAAATCAAAGCGAGTGGTGAGTTCACGCGACGCCTGATCGACAGCATTGCGAACTTCCTGCTCATCGACCTCGGACACAACATCGAAGCTCGGCATGGATTTCCTCGTTTCGACCGATCGCCCCGGGGCGAAGGTGAGTGGGTTCCAGCCGGCAGCCCCGCCCGACGGGCGGGGAGCCGGATGGTGGGCCGGGATGGATTCGAACCATCGAAGGCAGAACCGACGGGTTTACAGCCCGTTCCCTTTGGCCACTCGGGCACCGACCCTGAAGGGGGGAACCTTAGCGGAGCACTGTGGGGGCTCCGAATGGGCATCTCGGGGAGGAGATGCAGTGCCGATGTTGGGCTCAGAGCATCCGTTGCATGAGGACAACGTCGAGCCACTTGCCAAATTTTCGACCGACTTCCCGTTCGGTTCCTACCGCGGCGAAGCCCAGCGACTGATGAAGTCCGATCGAGGCATCGTGGCCACCAACGATTCGGGCCATAACCGAATGGAATCCACGGGCTGCGCCAATCTCGAGAAGTTCGCCCAGAAGGGCTCGGGCCACCCCTTGTCCGCGGAAGTCGGTATGGACATAGACCGAGTCCTCGACCGTGGTGGCATAGGCCGGCCGGTCTCGGTAGGGCGAAAGTGAGGCAAAGCCCACAACCTGGCCGTCGATTTCGGCCACGACCACGGCCATCGCCCCAGAACGCTGGTCGAGCCAGGCCAGTTGGTCTTCGAGCGACCGAGGGACCAGATCAAAGGTCACGGTGGAGCCGGTGACCTCGATGTTGTAGATCTCACGGGTCGCTTCGGCATCTTCGGGGCAGGCGAGACGTAGGTTCACACCGGTCACCGTACCGGCGGCTCCGGTCGTGAGTTGGGAATCCCCTGTGGGGCGTGCCAAGATAACGCCTCCTTTGTCGGGCTTGCCCGACGCGCCCCCTTAGCTCAGTCGGCAGAGCGTTTCCATGGTAAGGAAAAGGTCGACAGTTCGATTCTGTCAGGGGGCTC
>JAEMTX010000293.1 GCA_016462055.1 Acidimicrobiia bacterium
CAGGTGTTTGCCGCCGTTGCTCACAGCCACCACTACATGGAGCGACGCGCCATCGTCGATGCTGTTCCCGAAGAAGTTCTCCGGCTTGACCCAGCATCGGTCACAACTCTTGTGCGCAATGAACCTTCGCGCATCCTTGCGATGGCCAACGCTGCATTGGCGGGTCAGTCGCACGACAACCACGCCTGAGGGCCGCTTCACGCCGAGAGCGAATCAGCCTCGAACTGAACTCGCGAGGCGGTTTAGGGTTTTGCGGTTGCGGTGGTGGAATTTGACCATGATGCGGGAGTGGTCGCGAAGATGTCGATTGGGGTTCCGGCAGGTATCGCGCCGGCGATCTTGACCACCACATCGTTGGGAATGCGCACACAACCATTGGATGACTTGGTGCGGACCAGTTCGGGCTGGTTAGTCCCGTGGAACGCGACCTGGGGAAGGCCGTTGTCAAACGTATCGAGCACTTCGCTGTATCCGTTGATGGGAAGGATCCATGCACCGTAGATGCCGGTATCCGATGGATTTTTGATCTTCTCAGTAACGAAGAATCGCCCAACGGGGGTTGGCGTCGAGTCTTTGCCGATGACGACGTCGGTTTCAACGAAGACCACTGCACCCTGGAAGACCTTCAAGTGGAATGTCGAAAGATCAAGTTCCATATGAAAGTCGGTGGCCGCGATGGTGACATCGTCGGCTTTGATCCATCCGGTGGTGTGATTCGGACGAGCGGTGATCAACACCTTCATCCAGTCGCCTTGGTTCTCGAGCACTTCGACGACAAGTGGATTCTTGTAATAGGTGGGGTTTGTGAACTCGTAACCGTCAGTTGTTTTTTTGACACCGGCGGAGTTAAGTCCGGTGCGGGGGATAGCGGCAACCTTTGAGGCAACCGTGCTCGATGTGCTTGAAGTGCTTGAGGGCGGTGTTGTTGCGACACTCTTCGGAAGTTCGCTGTACACCGTGAGCTTCGAGCCCTTGGCGGTTGCGTAGGTGGTCTGATACGGCGCAACAGCGCTTGAAGTCGTTGATTCCTGGTTGGAGGCGTCTGAAGAAGCCTTCTTGCCATCTGAGCATGCGGCCGCACCCAAAACCAGAGCAAGCGAAATCGCGGCAGCAGCGATTGGGCGAAAGCGTCGTAAACGGCGAGGGGAGTTCATGGAGTGCTCCGCGGGGAGGTTCAAATGCTGAGCCCGAATGGCTCATATCGCCCAGATCAGTTGATTGAACGGGGGAATGAAGGCCTGACGGTACCATCGACCCTGTGAACACCCCAGTCGCCCGAGTCCGCTTTGCTCCCTCGCCTACGGGTTACCTCCACATAGGTGGGGCCAGGACCGCTCTTTTCAACTGGCTGTTCGCCCGCCAGCAAGGTGGCGAGTTTGTGCTTCGCATCGAAGACACCGATGCTGAACGCTCGAGGCCAGAACTCATTGACGTTATTTTCCGGTCTTTGGAATGGTTGGGCCTCGACTGGGATGGCACGCCCGTGCATCAGTCCGAGCGCGGGGCCATGCATCTCGCTGCAGTCGAGACGCTTCTTGGCAATGGCACGGCCTACTGGTGTTCGTGTTCCTCCGATGAGGTCAAGGGCCGAGCGGAAGCTCGTGGCGGCACTCCTGGCTACGACGGATTTTGTCGTGAGCGGGGTTTAGGCCTAGGCGAAGGCCACGTTGTTCGATTTCGGGTTCCCGACGACGGTGTTACTTCCTTCGACGATCTCATTCGCGGCACGGTCAGTTTCGAAAATGCTGTCCTTGAAGATTTTGTTGTTCTCCGTTCAAACGGAACGCCAATGTTCCACCTTGCAAACGCAGTCGACGATGCCGACCAAGGGATTACTCATGTCATCCGCGGCGAAGACCTCATCAACGTCACGCCGAAGGTCCTTCTCCTTCGCCAAGCGCTTTCGACACCTGGCGAATTGATTTTCGCCCACCTTCCGCTCATCGTGAATGAAAAACGTCAGA
>JAEMTX010000294.1 GCA_016462055.1 Acidimicrobiia bacterium
CTCGTCGGTAACTTTCGGCTCAAGCGAGAAAATCTGGAATCCGCCCGAATCGGTGAGCACGTGTCCGTGCCAATCGGCGAAGCCATGCAGCCCGCCGAATCGCTCGATGAGATCGGCCCCCGGCTTCAACATCAGGTGATAGGTGTTGCCAAGGATCACTTCAGCGCCGAGTTTCTCAAGATCTGCCGATGTGAGCGTGCGCACGGCCGCTCGAGTTCCAACCGGCATGAAACATGGCGTGCGAAATGAGCCACGGGCCGTGTGCACCACGCCGGTTCGGGCCTGACCGTCGGTCGCGTCAATCTGCAGTCGGAGTGCAGATTCGTTTTCTTCGTTACTCACTACTGCTCCAGTGAAGTTGATGAGATACCTCCATGACACCACAACTCACCCGATGTGAGCGTTATCGTCGTCGGCATGTCAGATACCTCTCACAACACGTACTTCGATGGAGGCGTTCAGAGCCTCAGTTTCGAAAATGCTTCAGGACGGGCCACCGTTGGCGTTATCGCCCCCGGCATCTACGACTTCAACACCGATGGCGCCGAACTCATGACAGTCGTTGCTGGTGCCATTGAGGCGATCGTCGACGGCGAGAGCGATTGGGAGACCTACCCAAAGGGATCTCGCTTTGAGGTTCCTGCCTCGAGTCATTTCCAGGTTCGGGCCGAAACTCCTTCGGCCTACCTGTGCGAATTCCTCTGATATCCGTAAGGGCTTCGCTTATTGACGCGTTAGTAACATCGCGTCACCGAATGACAGAAACCGATACCCATCGTGCAACGCGTCCGCGTAGAGGTCTCGCCATCTTGGCCCTATAAAGGCGTCGATCATCACAATCAACGAGGATTTCGGCAAGTGAAAGTTGGTCATAAGTCGATCAACAATTGCGAACTCGTAGTCGCCATGAATAAAGAGTTCCGTGCGACCCTCGGTCGTTCCGAACGCCGCTGCGCTTTCTAACGCCCGCACAGCGGTGGTTCCCACTGCCACTACGCGCCCACCGTTCGCTTTTGTTCGGGCACATGCATCGAGCGTTTCTTGTGGCACTCGGAAAAGCTCCCCGTGCATCACATGATCTTCGATCTGATCGGTCGCAATGGGTCGAAAAGTGCCGAGGCCAACAACTAATTCGACATCGGCTCGGATAATGCCGCGTTCGGTGCAACGGGCCAGCACCTCGGGTGTGAGATGTAGCCCTGCAGTGGGAGCCGCTGCCGAGGCGGGTCGCTCGGCGAACACCGTCTGATACCGCTCTTGCTCAGCGAGCACCTCGGTGATGTACGGGGGTAACGGCATGACGCCAAAGCGTTCGAGCACATCGAGCAAGGGCCCATCGACATCGATAGTGACGAAACGCCGACCGTCACCAAGGTCATCTTCGACAACAACCTTGAGTCCAGTTCCCTCGGCGGGCCGAACGACGGTTCCGGGCGGGAGCTTTCGGCCGGGTCGAACCAATGCTTCCCAACGAGAGATTCCACCGTCGGAAAGTGAACCGCCGTCGAGTCGTTCAAGAAGTAACACTTCGACTGCTGCACCAGTTTCTTTACACAACGCGAGTCGGGCGGGCAGCACTCGCGTTGTGTTGAGCACAAGCAGATCGCCCGGTTCGAGCAGATCAGATAGGTCGCGAACGTTTTTGTTCAGCGGCTTTGCTCCTGCGCCTTCGTCGACAAGGAGTCGCGCGGCATCACGCTCAGAGAGTGGGTGCTGCGCAATCGCCGATTCCGGCAACTCATAATCGAAAGCGGAAGTCTCCATTGCGAGGAGAGGCTAGAGCCGCTCGGTCAACTTTCGAACAGACCCCGCGATGGGTCAGCGGTAAGCGGCGCGCTCGCCGGCGCAATCATTCCGAGATGCGCCCACGCTGCGGGAGTAGCGACGCGCCCCCGAGGAGTGCGCATGAGCAGCCCCTGCTGAAAAATATACACCAACGCGTAGATCCAGCAAAGGG
>JAEMTX010000098.1 GCA_016462055.1 Acidimicrobiia bacterium
CAAACCGACAGTGATGGTGTTGACACGAATGTTCGGTGCCCACTCCATCGCCAGCGTGGTCGAGAGTTGCAACAGGCCTGCTTTTGCCGCGCCATACGCTGCGGTAGTGGGCGAGGGGCGATTGGCGACGACGCTTCCGATGTTGATGATTGAACCACCGTCGGCCTGGTTCACCATGTGGTGATGGGCGCGTTGCGCGACGTAATAAGGGGCGAGCAGATTGAGTTCGACGATTCGCTGGGTGAACTTCGGGGGAGCTTCTGCCGTATCGGCCGGAGGCGAGCCCCCGGCGTTGTTCACAACGCAATCGAGGCGACCGGCCACCGCAAAGGCGGCATCGACGGCGGCGTAGGCGGCTTCGCCGTCTCGGAGGTCGGCAGGGATGAAATGCCAGTCGGCTGGCAGGGGAGTTTCCGCTTCTCGGCGAGCACAAACGATGACCGTCGCACCAGCGTCAGAGAACCGCTGGGCGATGCCTCGGCCCACGCCTTTGGTTCCGCCAGTAATAAGGACAGAGCGTCCTGTGAGGTCGATCTCAAGCGCCATGGGCGAACCCTACAACCGGGCCCGCAGGGCTTCTCCGATGGCGTCTTCCATCTCACTGATTGTGAGGTCACCGGCTAGCGTCGAAGCCCTATGGGTATCGAAGTGAGCATCGGAGCGGACGGCATTGCCGAGGTCGTGCAGAACTGTCCGCCAGTCAACGCCCTCACCGTGGCGGAGTGGTTCCAACTCGGTGATGAAATCCGCCGACTTGGGGCCGATCGCTCCGTTCGGGCCGTCATTCTCCGGTCTGAGGGTCGAGGATTCAACGCCGGGGTCGACATCAAGGAAATGCAGAACACCGAGGGATTCGGTGCCCTCATCGGCGCCAACAAGGGCTGTTATCACGCCTTCTCTGCAGTGTACGAGTGTGAAGTTCCCGTGATCGCGGCGGTTGCCGGATTCTGTGTCGGTGGCGGCATTGGTCTCGTGGGAAATGCCGACGTCATCGTCGCTTCCGACGATGCGTTCTTCGGACTTCCCGAGGTAGATCGTGGAGCGCTCGGCGCGGCCACCCATCTCTCACGACTTGTCCCGCAGCACAAGATGCGCGAAATGGTCTACACCTCGGCCAACGCAACCGCGCAGCAACTTCATGCTTGGGGTTCGGTCGCTCGAGTTGTTCCGCGAGATGAACTGCTTGCAGTGGCTCGAGAAATTGCGGGCAATATCGCAGCGAAGTCACCAACGGTGATTCGTGCTGCCAAGGAAAGTCTGAATGGCATCGACCTTTGTGATGTCAAGAAGTCCTATCGATTCGAGCAGGGCTTCACGTTTGAATTAAATCTCTCTGGCGTGGCCGACGAACTGCGCGACGACTTTGTCGCTGAAGGAAAGTCGGCGGGCTCGAGTGGAGCAACGAAGTCTGAGAAGGGAAAGAAGTAAATGGCCGACAAGCGCATGACCGAAGATGAAGCGGTCGCAACGCTTTCTGATGGAATGACAATCGGCATTGGTGGATGGGGTTCCCGTCGCAAGCCGATGTCGTTGGTGCGGGCACTGCTTCGCTCCAACCTCAAAGATCTCACCATCGTTTCCTACGGTGGCGCCGATGTTGGTCTGCTGTGCGCGGCCGGCAAGGTCAAGCGTCTTGTGTACGGCTTCGTTTCACTTGATTCGATTGCTCTTGAACCACACTTCCGCGCTGCTCGCCAGAACGGCACGATTCCCGAGGTCGTCGAATACGACGAAGGCATGTTGCAGTGGGGCCTGTACGCCGCAGCGCTTCGTCTTCCGTTTTTGCCCACACGTGCTGGTCTCGGTTCCGATGTTGTGAAGAACGATCCAAACCTTCGCACCGTAAAGTCTCCCTACGCCGACGGTGAGGAACTGCTCGCCGTTCCTGCACTCAATCTCGATGCCGCATTCGTGCATCTGAATCGCGCCGACGAACGTGGCAATGCCCAGTTCCTCGGTCCCGATCTGTATTTCGACGACCTGTTCCTCGGTGCAGCCGCGGTTGGTCGACGATTCCTTTCTACCGAGAAGATCGTCCCCACCGAAGAACTTCTGAAGAACGGCACGATTCACACCATGAAGATCAACCGTTCAATGGTCGACGGTGTGATCGAAGCGCCAAACGGAGCGCACTTCACGAACTGTCAGCCCGATTACGAGCGCGACGAAAAGTTCCAGAAGGAATATGCGGACGCAGCCAAGGATCCAGAAGCTTGGAAGGCATTCGTTGACACGTATCTCTCCGGCTCTGAAGCCGACTACCAAAAGGCGGTGGCAGCCCGATGAGCGATGCAACGCTTGGTGAAATCTGTGTCGCAGCCGTGGCCGACACCTTCCGGGGCGATGGCGAAATCTTCGCTTCCGGTATGGGCACGATTCCGATGCTCGGTGCGCGGCTGGCTCGCGCCACGTTTGAACCAGAACTGCTCGTGAGCGATGGTGAGGCATTCTTCGTCGCCAACGACCTTCCTGTCGGTGGTACCGATAAGCAGGTCGAAGGTTGGATCCCGTTCCGCTCGGTGTTCGATGCCCTGTGGGGCGGTCGTCGCCATGTGGTGATGGGTGCAAGTCAGATCGACACGTTCGGCAATCAGAACATCGCCAATATCGGCGACTGGAACAAGCCGAAGTCGCAACTTCTCGGGGTTCGTGGTGCTCCTGGCAACACGATCAACCACACCACCTCGTATTTCATTGGCAATCAGACCAATCGCGTCTTCGTGGAAAAGGTCGACACCGTGTCAGGCATTGGTTATGACCGTGCCGCAAAACTTGGTGATTGGGTCAAGGCCCATCACGAGATTCGTCGCGTCGTCACCAACCTTGCGGTGTACGACTTCAATACTCCCGATCACCACATGAGCGTTGCCTCACTGCACCCCGGGGTGTCGATCGACGACGTGGTTGCGGCGTGTTCTTTCGAACTCGTGATTCCTTCCGACGTTCCCACCACGCGTCTCCCGACCGATGAGGAACTTCGCGTGTTGCGCGAAGTGCTCGACCCCAAGTCGTTCCGCGATCGCGAACTTCCGGCCGCCTGATGCATCCCGCACTCACGACCCCGTTGCTCGAACTTCTTGGTTCGAAGTACCCGATTGTCCAGACTGGCATGGGTTGGGTCGCGGGCCCGAAACTGGTTTCGGCCACGTCCAACGCCGGTGCGTTCGGCATCATCGCGTCGGCCACGATGACCTACGACGAACTCGTTGTTGCCATTGCCGAAACAAAGAAGCGCACGACCGCACCATTTGGTGTGAACATGCGTGCCGATGCCGACGACATCATGGATCGCCTCAAGCTCCTTGTTGCCGAAGGTATTCCGGTTGCGTCATTTGCCCAGGCTCCGAAAAAAGATCTCATTGAGTATTTGCACGATCACGGCGTGAAGGTGATGCCAACAATCGGTGCAAAACGTCATGCCGAAAAAGTTATGGAATGGGGCGTCGACGCCATCCTTGTGCAGGGTGGCGAAGGTGGCGGTCACACCGGTTCGGTTCCGACCTCGCTGCTACTTCCCGAGGTCGTCGATGTTGTCGGCGGTCGCGTTCCTGTGGTTGCTGCCGGTGGTTATTTCGACGGTCGCGGCCTTGTTGCTGCGCTTGCGTACGGGGCCAGTGGCATTGCCATGGGCACGCGCTTCCTCCTGACCTCCGATTCGCCGGTGCCGATGGAAGTCAAGAAGCAATACCTCGGCACCGCAGTAACGGGCACTGTCGTCACCACCAAGGTTGATGGCGCACCGCATCGAGTGATCCGAACCAAATTGGTCGATCAGATGGACGGCGCATCAGCCATCACCGCAGTTCCCAAAGCCGTTGCCAATGCCGCTCGCTTCCGCAAGTTCACCGGACTTTCTTGGTATCAGATGGCCAGAGAAGGTCTCGATATGAAAAAGCGTATGGACATGCCCTGGGCCGAGGTCATCATGGCCGGCAATACGCCAATTCTCACCAAGGCGACACTGGTCGATGGTGAACTCGATGCTGGCATCCTTCCTACCGGTCAGGTCGTTGGTGTGATCGACGATCTACCTTCGGCTGCTGAAGTCGTGAATCGCATCATTGCTGAAGCGGAAACCACGCTTGATCGTCTCGCTGGTCGCAACCCCGGTTCCTGAACTGGTCTGGAGATAGATATGACCACACTCATTGACGGACCAGACGCTGTTCGTGCTGCTGAAGGAACTCACCTCGGCTACAGCGATTGGCTGAAGATCGAACAAGACCGCGTCAACATGTTTGCTGATGCGACCGGCGATCATCAGTGGATTCATGTTGATCCTGAGCGAGCCAAAGATGGCCCCTTCGGAGCAGCGATCGCACATGGTTATCTCACGATGTCGTTGTCGAATTTCTTTCTTCCGCAGATCGTTGAAGTCCAGGGTTTCTCCGCTGGCATCAATTACGGCGTCGACAAGGTTCGCTTTCCGTCACCGGTCAGGGTCGGCCAGAGCGTTCGCGCTGGGGCCGAACTGGTTGAGGTGACAGAAGTGAAGGGCGGCCTGCAAACACTGATGCGCATCACGATCGAGATCGAGGGCGAAGAACGTCCCGCTTGTGTGATCGATGCGATTTCACGCTGGCTTCTCTAAAACGTTTCGCTTTACTTCACGCTTAACCACACAATCTGGGGGACATCATGGCCAATCCGATCGGACCGCTGACTTCGGGCGATGAATGGTTCCAACATCAGATCGTCGACACGGTGGCCGTCGTTGGCACCAGTGATTTGGCCTGGACGGAAAAGGTCTGCGCCATGGCGATGGCCAAAGACGGGAGTCTGCAACTCGGTTTCGGTCTCGGCAAATACACCAACCGAAACGTGATGGATGCCTATTGCGGCGTCTCTCGTGGCCGTGAACAAACCACTGTCCGAATGAGCCGTCGGCTTTCCGACGCCCCTGAACTTCTTGGCGGTGGCCCGATTCGTTACGAAATCGTGGAACCTCTCAAAAAGATTCGATTCGTACTTCAGCCGAATGACACGCAACCAATCGCATTCGATTGGTTGTTCGAAAGCATCATTCCGCCAATGGTCGAAGACCGTACACATAACCGCTCAACGTTCCGCATTGCATCAGAATTGGTTCGTTACCACCAGATCGGAACCTGCACCGGCTGGGTCGAGGTCGATGGCGTTCGGACCGAAATGAATCCCGACACATGGGTGTCGACCCGCGATCACTCTTGGGGCGTGCGCTACGACGTCGGCGAACCACCGACCGATATGGAACCGCAGCGCGGACTGGACGGTGGACAGTTCCAGTTCTTCTGGAGCCCCATCCTCATGGAGCGTTCCGATGGCAGTCACTACGGGCTGTTCTTCAACGTTGCAAAGACGGTGTTGCCCGGTTTCTTGCAGAAGAACGTTACGGCAATCATCGAAGAAACCGATGGCTCGGTCACGCATATGGCCGATGTGGACCAAGACTTCACCTACGACACGTCGAATCGCCGACTCAAGGGCGGTCAGATTCTCGCCACGATGAGTGATGGTTCGGCTCGTACCTTCCAGGTTGAGGTTCTTGGCGATACCGGCTTCCATCTCGGTGCCGGTTTGTACTTCGGTTGGAACGGTCATCACCACGGTGAATGGCGCGGCGAACTCAATGTCGAGGGTGAACGTATTGCCGATTGCACCGAGCCAGAAATTGCTCGAAAGCTTCACCAAATCCGTGACACCACCGTGCGCGTCACCGATCTCGTTGGTGGCGGCGTTGGCTATGGAAACATGCAACCCATCGTCGTGGGGGCCTGGCCTGAACTCGGTCTCAGCGCCGAGTCGTCGTTCATGTGAGCCAGCCCGTCTCAATCGGTCGCCGTGGCGAACCGGAACTCCCGCCAACTTGGCCCGAGGGGTTTCCTCCGGCATTCCACGTGTTGGCGAAACCCACTGGAGCGATCTGCAATCTCGATTGCACCTATTGCTTCTTCCTTTCAAAAGAGCAGCTCTATCTCGGCGATCGCTTTCGCATGTCCGATGACTTGGTGGCGACCTATCTCTCCCAACTGATTGAGTCTCATCAGACACGAGAGATCACGATTGCGTTCCAGGGCGGGGAGCCCACGTTGATGGGTGTGGAGTTCTACCGGCGCCTGGTGGCCAAGGCCAAGGAGATCGCAGGACCGCAGCGCATTCTGGAATTCACCATGCAGACCAATGGCACGTTGCTTGACGACGAGTGGTGTGAGTTTCTCGCTGCCGAACAGGTGCTCGTGGGTCTCTCCATTGATGGTCCTCCTGCGATGCACGATGCGTTTCGAGTCGACAAGCAAGGTCGTCCCACCTATGAGCGCGTCAATGCGGCGTGGGAATTGCTGCAACGACACAACGTGGCCACCAATGTCCTCTGTTCTGTGCACGCGGCGAATGCGGACCATGGCCTTGAGGTGTACAAACACTTCCGTGATGACCTCGGAGTTCGATTCATTCAGTTGATCCCAATCGTTGAACGGGCCACACCTGAGCTCATCGTTCAAGCCGACGCGGGTTGGGGAGTGCGAGCCTCGGAACGGCCGCTCTATCTCCAAAAGGGCTCGCTGGTCACGGAACGCTCCGTGACACCGGCGCAGTGGGGGAAGTTCCTAACTGAGGTGTTCGACGAGTGGGTGCACAACGACGTGGGCGAGGTCTTTGTTCCGTCATTCGATGCAGCGCTCGGTGCTTGGCTTGGAATGCAATCGTCGATGTGCATCTTTTCGGAAACCTGTGGGACTGCTATTGCTCTTGAACATAACGGTGACGTGTATTCCTGCGATCACTATGTTGAACCAGATTTTCTTTTGGGCAACATCGCCACACAGCACTTGGCCGAGATGGTCGCTTCGCCTCAACAACAAGCATTCGGCTCGGCAAAGGTGACGACCTTGCCCTCGCAGTGTGTGAATTGCGAGGTTCGGTTTGCCTGTCATGGCGAATGTCCGCGTAATCGGTTTACGACAACAGCCGATGGGGAAGACGGCCTCAATTATCTGTGCGAGGGCTATTACGGCTTCTTCACCCACATCGA
>JAEMTX010000295.1 GCA_016462055.1 Acidimicrobiia bacterium
TTCTTCGGTACTTCAGTGATTGCTGCCGACGTTCGAGTGAACGAGCACTCGATCGCTTTTTCCATCTGCACGCTCGTTTCGAATTGGCAGCAGTATGACTCAATGATCGAGTCGTTCCTCAAGGGAGGCTTTGGCTCTCCGGACTGCGAGTTTTTGTATCTCGACAATAGTTGCGGAAACCGCTTCGAAGCGTACCGCGGCATCAACATATTCTTGAGCGTAGCGAGAGGCAGCACCATCATCTTGTGTCACCAGGATGTTGAACTCATCCAAGATGACCGTGTACGACTTGAGTCTGTGATTCACGAAATGAACACGATCGATCCATCTTGGGGCCTGCTGGGAAATGCGGGGGGGTTGCTTGACGGCTCAATTGCCCTCCGGCTCAGTGATCCACACGGTGAAGACTACGGGAGGGATGCTACATACCCGATTCGTGCTGTTACGCTGGATGAGAATTTTATGGTCGTTCGGAAGGAAGCAAATCTCGCCGTTTCTGGTGATCTTCATGGTTATCACATGTACGGAGCCGATCTTGCGCTTGTGGCCGAACGACTCGGCTACACCACGTATATCGTTGACTTTCACTTGCGGCATCATGGGCGCGGGTCACGCGACGAGGAGTTCTTCCGTATCCGCAAATCGCTCGTCGACAAACTGTCCTCCCTAGTGGGGGGGCGAGTGCTGGTGACGACGTGCACCCTATTGCCTGTGGGAGGGTCGCAACTTCTCAATCGCCTCGCCATGAGTAAGACTGGCGAGCGATTTCTCAGAGGTCTGATGAAGCTACGCCGCTGGAGCGCTATCGTTTGCCGTTGTGCGAGCCGCTCCCGGTGATCCAGGGCAACGACCGTGGGGCGGCTATGCTGTGATTGGACTGTTGTTGTCGTTTCTGTCTCGGTGTCGCACAAACATCGCGACATCAAACGTGCTGTGCGCTTGAATTTGGAAAAACGGAAGCCGGATCGTTCTACGAGCCCATGAAGAAGCCGACCGTCAACGCTGTGATACTGACGCGAACCGTCGACGACGAAGTCTTTCAAATGACGAAGACATGCGTGGAATCGATGCTGGAGCATGGGCAAGACGACGCCACCATCCACGTCACTCTCGTAGAGAGCTGCCCTAATGGTGCTCCGGAACTGGTTTACCCGAGCCCATGGAACACCATCAGGCCTGATTTCAGTTTCAATTTCCACAAGTTTCTGAATTGTGGCATCGCAGCGCAGCAGGCCGACTATTACTTGCTCTGCAATAACGACTTGTTGTTTCACACCGGATGGCTGCGAGCGTTGCTCGACGCCTTCAAGGTGGCCGGGCTTGGCTCCGCGAGTCCCATGTCGCCCGGGTTGGACTCGCAGGAACTTCTTCGCAAAAACAGTCGTTCGCAGTTCAAGGTGGGGTATCAAGTCGCGCGGGAAATATCTGGCTGGTGCCTGCTGGTCAGCGCCGACACATTGCGACAGATCGGACCGCTCGATGAGTTGTTCGACTTTTATTTTGCCGACTACGATTACGGCCTGGAATTGAGAAGACGCAATATCAAGCATGCCCTGGTGTTTGACTCAAAGGTGTCCCACCTTGAAGACAAAAAGCAGAGCAGGACGCTCGTCCCTAGCTCGAAGCCCCCGGCCCACCTCATCCCAAAGCACATTGCGAGGTTCAAAAGTCTGTGGTGGATTTATGAGTCTGATCGCATGATCGACGGCTTTCACAAGATCGAGTCGAAGTGGGGCGATTACCGGGTCTTGAGGGTAAAGCAGCTGATTCACAACTTCCTGTTCATTCAGCTCGGCATCGGGGTGCTCAACAAAGTGTTGTTTCAGTCGACGCCCCGGGGGCAGACCGGGTCGCGAGTGATGCGGTAGTGTCCGCCGTGGAGTTGGCATGAGCACGATTCTGTTTGTTGATCCCGCGTGCCCCAGGCCATACGGCGCTGATCTCGAC
>JAEMTX010000296.1 GCA_016462055.1 Acidimicrobiia bacterium
TCGTTACGCAAAGTCTTGGCTTCGTTTGTTCTTAGTTCGGATCTCGAAATCGTTGTCGTCGATGACGGTTCGTTTGACGGGACGGCAACAGCGGCGCACTCGGCTGGCGCCGACCTCGTTGTGCGGCATGACGTCAATTTGGGAAAGGGAGCAGCGGTACGGACCGGTGTGCTCGCCGCGAATGGTCGGTCAATCGTTTTCACCGATGCCGATCTGTCCTATTCGCCGGAACAGATTCCAGCGTTGGTTGAGTTGCTCGAAGAGGGCTGGGACGTCGTTGTAGGAAGTCGTCGGCATACTGACACCACGACATTGGTCAAGGCCCGGAGATTGCGCGAAGTCGGCGGTCGCGTCATCAATCTTCTGACTCGAGCAGTGCTGTTGGGGCGCTATCGAGACACACAATGTGGACTCAAAGGTTTCCGGTCCGATGTCGCACGACTCATTTTTTCTCACACGATGGTCGATGGATTCGCGTTCGATGTTGAGGTCTTCCATCTGATCGAGCGCTACCACCTCTCCTTGACCGAAATTCCGGTGACGATTGAGAACTCCTCACGATCATCGGTTCGGGCCGCTCGCGACGGGCTTCGACTTCTGCGTGATCTGCTGCTCGTGCGGCGATGGTCGGTTGAGGGTCGCTACGACCTCACCGCCAACGACCTTCTCGTGACTGGGGCTGTGAAGGACGTCACCACCCCCGAAGTGGTCGACCCTCTCAACTAGGGTCGCAGTCCATGGCCCCCCACGATGCTGCCGCCATGGATGCCATTTTCAAGGCGTATGACATTCGCGGCACTGTTCCCGATCAACTCGATGCTGCGCTCATGGAGCGTATTGGGGCAGCGTTTGCTCGTTTCGCAGCCGACACAACGGGTGCGAGTTCAATCCTGATTGCGCACGACATGCGCCCATCAGGACCCGAGTTTGCTGAGTCATTTGCGCGTGGAGCGACCGGCCAAGGTGTTGATGTTGTTCATCTCGGTTTGGCTTCGACCGACCTACTCTTTTTCGCTGCTGGTCGCTTTGATATGCCCGGAGCCATGCTCACTGCCTCACATAACCCGGCGCAGTACAACGGCGTGAAGTTGTGTCTCGCGGGGGCGAAGCCCATTGGTGCCGAGACAGGCCTTTTCGTTATTCGTGACCTGACTGTGAATGGACTCAACCCTGTCGAGAAGCAGGGGAGCGTGTCTTCTCGCAACGACGCGCTGAGCATCTTCGTGACACATGTCCACTCATTCATCGATCCGAACGTCTTGCGTCCGCTGAGCGTCGTCGCTGATACCGCAAACGGTATGGGTGGGCTTACTGCTCCTGCAGTATTTGCAGACCTCCCGTTCACACTCGATGTTCTTTATGGTGAGCTCGACGGAACCTTCCCGAATCATCCCGCTGATCCGATTCAGCCTGAGAACCTGCGCGATTTACAAGAGCGCGTTCTCTCGGTTGGAGCTGATGTGGGCTTGGCTTTCGATGGCGATGCCGACCGCGTCTTTCTGGTCGACGATGCTGGGAAGCTCGTCTCCGGTTCACTCACCACTGCGATCGTGGCCGACTCAATGCTTACAAAACATCCAGGTGAAATTGTTCTTCATAACCTGATCTGCTCAAAAGTTGTTCCCGAAGTGATTATCGAACGCGGCGGCACTCCGGTGCGCACGCGAGTCGGCCATTCGTACATCAAGCAGGTCATGGCCGAGACGGGTGCGTGTTTTGGTGGAGAACACTCGGGGCACTACTACTTCCGTGACAACTATCGGGCTGATTCAGGCATCATTGCCGCTATGGCAGTACTTGAAGTCATGTGCGCTTCTGGTCAGAAGCTTTCTGAACTTCGCAAGCCCTTCGAGCGTTACGCCTCATCGGGTGAGCTCAATACTGAAGTGCCCGATCCGCTGGCAGTCATTGAATTCGTGGCCGAGCGCTTTGCTTCTGCCGAAC
>JAEMTX010000297.1:0-1620 GCA_016462055.1 Acidimicrobiia bacterium
GGGAATATGACCGCTACCTGGAGTTCCTCTAATGGCGTTTGGGCGCAAAAAGAAGAGCACTGGCCCGCAGACGAAGATCTTCTTCTGCTCCGACGTACACGGATCTACTGTCTGCTTCCGCAAGTTCATCAACGCGGCGAAGTTCTACGGCGCCGACACGCTGATCCTCGGCGGCGATGTGACCGGCAAGATGGTCGTGCCCGTCGCTCATCAGGGCGGAGGTAAGTACCGCACGCACTTTGCCGGCACCGACCATGAGCTGGAGACCGAGAAAGAGGTCGCCGACTTCGTTAAAAAGACCGAAAACATGGGGCTTTACCCGGCGGTAATGGACGAGGACGAGTTCCTCGCTATCCGCTCCTCACAGGAGTCGCAGGATGAACTCTTCAGCAAGCTGATGTTCGACCGCTTGCGTGAATGGACGGCCTACGCTGACGAGAAGCTCTCCGGAACCGAAATTCGCGCGTTCGCCGCCCCCGGCAACGACGACCTATTCGAGGTCGATGAAATCCTCGACGAGGCAGAGAGCATCGAGCTGCTTGAGATGCGCGTCCACCGCATCTCCGACCAGCACGAGATCATCACCTCGGGCTGGACCAACCGGACGCCGTGGGACACTGAGCGCGAGTGCTCGGAGGAAGAGTTGGCGGAGAGACTTAAATCGATGATTGACCAGGTCGAAGACGTGGAACACGCGATCTTCAATCTCCACGTTCCGCCGCACAACTCGAAGATCGATTCTTGCCCGAAGCTGGACGACGACATGCAAGTGATCTACTCGGTCGGCAACCCAGTGATGGCGCCGGCAGGGAGCACTGCAGTGCGCGAAGCGATTGAGGAGTACCAGCCGATGCTGGGGCTCCACGGCCACATCCACGAAGGGCGCGGAGAGACGACGATCGGTCGCACGCTCTGCATTAACCCCGGCAGCGTTTACAGCGAAGGAATCTTGAACGGCGCACTGATCACGCTTGAGGCTGATCAAGTTCGCGACTACCAGTTTACGCAGGGTTAGCGGTGCATTGTTCCCGGTCGCCGAGGCGACTTGGAACACAATCAAAGGAGAGAGAGAATGGATAGCAACACTGAAGCAACGGGGGCAAGCGGCGGCGATCGCGTATTCCTCAGAAAGGCATCGGGACTGATCAAGACGGCGTCGACAGCTGACGTCGTCATCTTCAACATCGGTGTCGTATCGATCGGTATTGGGATCGCCGGGGTACTCCTCTACGGTCCGTCCGTCTACCCAGGTGCGAACCTGCCACTCGGAATCATCATCGCTTGTGTTGCGATGTCGATGATCGCGTTTGGCATGTTGACCTGGACGGCAGTTATTCCTCGCTCAGGCGGCATTTATCCGTTTGTAAGTCGAATACTGCCACCGCCAATTGCTTTCATGCTCAGCTGGGCTGAGTCAATCGCTTGGCTGTTCTTCTGCGCTCTGGCTGCCTACGGGATCATGACGATCGGGTTAATCCCGATGTTCACGGTTCTTGGCATCCAGACCGGCAGTGCCGGACTTACCGACTTCGCGACCACACTCGCGGAGCCAATCTGGACCTTTGCTGGCGGAATCGTCGTCTTGATTCTCGCGGGCTCGATCCTCGGCGCAGGGATGTC
>JAEMTX010000297.1:1630-1943 GCA_016462055.1 Acidimicrobiia bacterium
AGGGATGTCGCGTTACTTCCTCTCGCAGAAGATCATGGTCGGGATCGCTTTCATCGGCATTTTCGTGATGTTCGCGGTGATGCTTTTCGGCTCGAAGGAGACGTTCATTGCGAACTTCGATAAGGCCTTCGGTCCGGACGCAACCTATGCCGGCGTGATCGCTAGCGGAAAAGTTGGCGGCTGGGCCGACCCAGGGACCTTCAATCTCGGTAACACATTGCAGGCCTCGAACTGGGCATTCCTGCCGTTGGTCGGTGCTGCCTTCTCGATCGCGATCGGCGGCGAGATCAAATCAGGTAACAGAGGCCAGACG
>JAEMTX010000298.1 GCA_016462055.1 Acidimicrobiia bacterium
TCAGAAGGGGGTGATCCACTCTAGCGGGCCACCATTGAACGGCCTCAAGCGAGTGCCCGAACCGCAAAGCACCTCGCCGGATTCTCTCCATCAAGACCTTGTCGGTAGCGTGGCCCCGTGACCGACGCTTCCGCTGCAGCCCTTCCTCCATTTCTCCGAGCCTGTCGCGGCATCCCCGGCGGACCCGGCGATCGTGTCCCCGTCTGGTTCATGCGCCAGGCCGGCCGCTCGCTCCCCGAATATCGCTCCATTCGCGGATCGGGTTCCATCCTTGACGCCATTGCCGACCCCGAGCTCTCAGCCGAAATCACGATGCAGCCGGTTCGACGCTACGACGTCGACGCCGCCATCCTCTATTCCGACATCGTCGTGCCAGTCGCCGCAATTGGTTTCGGCGTCGATGTTGCCCCGGGTATTGGTCCGGTCGTCGAACAGCCCTTTTCTCGCGCAGCCGATCTTGAACGACTGCGCCCGCTCGATCCCGAGGCCGATACACCGTACGTACTCGAAACCGTACGCATCCTTGCTCGTGAACTTCCCGTGCCGCTGATTGGTTTCGCCGGCGCGCCGTTCACAGTTGCTAGCTACCTCATTGAAGGACAGCCCTCGCGCACCTACACGCGCACCAAGGCGCTCATGCACGGCGACACTGCCCTGTGGCACAAGTTGATGGAACGACTGGCCGATCTCGCCATCGTGTCGTTGCGTTCGCAGATTGAAAATGGTGCCGTTGCACTTCAGATCTTCGATTCATGGGCCGGCGCACTCAGCCCTCCCGATTACGAGAAGTTCGTCCTACCTCATAGCCAGCGCGTGTTTGCCGAAGTTGCTGACCTCAATGTTCCCCGAATCCATTTCGGTGTTGGAACGGGTGAACTTCTTGGCCTTATGGCCAGTGCCGGCGCCGACGTGGTTGGCGTCGATTGGCGAGTCCCGATCGACGTCGCCCGAACACGAGTGCCCGCAAACATGGCGCTGCAAGGAAATCTCGATCCCGCTCTTGCTTTTGCTCCGTGGGATGTCGTTGCCGAAGCAACGCGCGACGTTCTGCGTCGCAACGCCGGTAACCCCGGACATATTTTCAATCTCGGCCACGGCGTCATGCCCGAAACCGACCCAACCATTCTTGAACGTGTGGTTGAACTCGTACACAACGAAGGACGCTGCGATGGAGTCGCATCATGACTACTGAATCCAAAATTGGTCTCGTCGTAATGGCGTACGGAACACCACGCACGACTGAAGACATTGAGCCGTACTACACACACATCCGTCGCGGTCGAGCGCCAGAGCCCCAACAACTCGCCGATCTCATTTCGCGTTACGACGCCATCGGCGGAATCTCACCGCTCGCCAGCCTCACCGAAGCACAACGTGCCGCTCTTGAATCAGCGCTCGAAGCGCGGATGCCCGGGGCATGGATGGTCGTGCTTGGCCAAAAACACGCCTACCCCTTTATCGAAGATGGCGTCGCAACGCTGGCCGATGCAGGAGTCACCGACGCCGTTGGCATCGTGCTCGCCCCCCACTTCTCCGGTTTCAGTGTCGGCGAGTACCAGCGTCGGGCCGCCGAAGCCGGCACGGAACGTGGCCTCACCATGCATGGCATCGACCACTGGCATCTCGAATCGGCCTATCTCGACTTCCTCACCGCGGCCGTTCGCGATGCACTCACCGAACTCCCCGAACGAACAACCGTGCTTTTCACTGCTCATTCCCTTCCCGAACGAGTGCTGGAAAACGATCCGTACCCGGACGAACTCGCTGCGAGCGCGACCTACGTCGCCGAACAGCTCGGACTCAAGAGTTGGTCGCTCGGTTGGCAAAGTGCCGGCCGCACACCAGAGCCCTGGCGGGGTCCCGACATTCTCGACGAGCTTCGTCGCATCGACGCCGAAGGTTCCGCCGATGGCGTCTTGGTGTGTGCACAAGGTTTCACGG
>JAEMTX010000299.1 GCA_016462055.1 Acidimicrobiia bacterium
GGGAAGAAGGTCTTGACCCCAGTTACCCAGGAAATCAACGAAGACTTGTAGTGGACCGCGTCTATGAAACTTCCGGGGGCCTCGCATTTTCGAACGAGCCGGGGGCAACGGGAGTAGCCGCAGCAAGCGGTTATGTCCCGGTGGGCCCGACACGTGTGCTCGATACACGGTCGGCACTCGGTACAACTTCAACGCGAATACTTGAACCGGGTGAAGTCTTTGTGCTTGACCTTTCGAGCCAAACAACAGAGACAACAACTTCGGTCACGATGAACGTCACGGTCGACGAGGCCACGAGTACTGGATACCTTGCTGTGTACGCATGTGCTGATCCGCCGGCGACATCAACACTCAACTATGTGCCCGGTGCGGTTTCGACAAACCTTGTCACGGTTCGGCTGAATGCAAGTCGGAAGGTGTGTTTCTATTCACAATTTTCAACTCACCTCATCGTGGATCTTCAAGGTCGGTATGACTCTTCGGTTTTTACTGCGGTAACTCCGGTCACGCCGACTCGTGTTTTCGACACGAGGCAATCAACAGCGGTTTCTGCCAACAGCCAGGTACAGGTTCCGATAGCGGGTTTGGCCGGAGTTCCATCGGGGGCAACAGCCGTACTCGTAAGCCTCACTGTCGACGGCGCCAGTGGGTCGGGGTATCTCACGGCATGGCAGTGCGGAGGTACGCGGCCAACCGTGTCGAACGTGAATTATCAGTCGAAGTTGCCGTCAGGCAACGGCGCGATTATCCCGCTTTCTCCGGGCGGTTCGATCTGTATTTATTCGCTTCTTCGAACGAACGTCATCGTCGATGTTTTTGGTTATGTCGGATCATCGGGGCAGCGCCTCAACGTCTCCACGCCAACCCGAGTGTTTGACTCGCGTTCGTCTATTGGTTTGGTCAATGGTGGCCAGACGGTCCCCGTTCAGGTGACGGGTGCAGGAAAAGCGGCGGTGGGTTCAACGGCTGTTGGAGTCAATATCACCGCGACCGATGCTCGAAACCCAGGGTGGGTTTCGGTATTTCCGTGTTCAGCGCCGCCGACCCCTGGTTCGGAAACCTCGGTGCTGAATCTTGTGACTGGTCAAACCAAAGCCGCACACGTTGTCGTGCCGGTCGGAACATCTGGACCAGACGCCGGCAAGATCTGTCTGCGTGCGCAAAACGCGACACAGTTCATCGTGGATTTGTCTGGCGGCTATAGCTAGCCGGTAGACAGTCCTGCGTGGCACCCCCAACGGGATTTGAACCCGTGCGTCCACCTTGAGAGGGTGGTGTCCTAGGCCGCTAGACGATGGGGGCCGGTGTCACGCTTGCGTTGCTGGGCGAAGCCTCAGCAGCCGAGTGAGCATAGCGGGGGGTGAAGTTCAGACACCAAGCGGTCGATGAGCGGTGGCTCGATGCCGCGACTATGAAGTTCCGCTTAGAGCTCTGAGTCGCGATTCGGTTCAGGCGGAAACTGGACATCGGCAGATGGACGCAGCGGACAAACGCCTTCGATGGGGCCGACTCCCCGAACGGTGACCTCTTTCGGCAGTCCGATCTCAACCCAATCAGGCACGCCATCAAGTGCTGACGGATGCGCGAGCAATTGGCCAGGTTCGGCCTCGTCACAAAGTCGAGCAGCAAGATTAACGGGGCGACCGATGTAGTCGTCACCATCGAACAACAACGCTGTTCCGCTGGCGACACCAGCTCGAAGGTCGATCGCGAATGATTCGAACCGGCCCGTCATTTCCGCAACGGTCGCCACGATGGGGCCAGGCTTCACTCCGACGAGTAGGACGCCATCGCCTAACCATTTCGCAACGCGTACGCCGCGTCGTCCAGCAACTTCTTTGACTGCTGAGCGGAATACTTCAAGCGCACGCACAGCGCGTCGAGGTCCATGTCGTTCGGTAAGTGCGGTAAATCCGCAAATGTCAATGA
>JAEMTX010000099.1:0-1309 GCA_016462055.1 Acidimicrobiia bacterium
GCGTTCCAACGCCAACGCGCTAGTCCGAGGCAAACCATCATGAGCACTGCGGTGCCAGCAAAGATAGATCCTCGTCCGTACACGTCGTACACCGCGGATCCAATGAGTGCCGATGCAGCAGCAATGGCGAGACCAGTTGCGCCGAGAAGACCCTGGCCTGCGGCAAGTTGATCGGGAGGAGTTGAAACCGCGACAGCAACTTGGTTCGCCGGCATTGTGTAAGCGTCCGCGATTGCGTGGAAGCCAGAAATAACGATGAGAAACCACAAGGGCACAAACCCGTAGAGACAGGTTGCGATGGCCGCGACGGTGATGCTGACGGTCACCACTCGTATTGGACCAATTCGCTGGGCCAAGGCGCCACCCTTGGGGGCGAAGACAATCATTGGGATTGTGAACAGGCTCAAGGTCACTCCGATAAGCCAGGTTTCCGCACCCTCGTCGCGAAGGAGAATCGACCAAAGGGCTTCAAACATGCCGATCGTTAAGTAAAACGCGATTGCTGCAAAGAGCGCTGATTGCATTGCTGGAAGCCGAATGAGTGAGAACCGTTTTGCCGTCGAGATCTCGGAGGCAGCTGCATCTGCAGCGGTCGTGACTTTTCCAACCAAGAAAATCGCCAGCACGTAGACAACAGTGAGCACAATAAATGGCGCTCGGAGCCCGAAGAACTGGGCCAGGCCGGCCGCAAGTGCCGGTCCAAGTACAAATCCGGCAACATCAAATGCAGTTTGTCGTCCGAGGTTTGCTCCGATCCGTTGAGGGTCACGAGCGATGATCACTCGGCGAATGGCGGGGCCAACCATTCCTGAGCCCAAGCCAAGCAATAGTCGAGCGGCAATCCATTGCCAGAGCGAGGTCGCAAAAACCATCCAAAGCATTCCGAATGCGGCGGTAGCAATTCCGACCCGCATCATGATGACCGCGTAACCGCGATCAGAATAACGGGCAAGAAAAAGTTGGCTGAGCACGCCCGTGAAGAGACCAGCGAATGCGATTACTCCAACTTGGCCATCGGTAAAACCGAACTTGTCGCGAATGTCAGCGAGGAGAGTGAACACGCTGCCGTAGCCGAGCGACATGAGAGCAGTGAGCAGGAACAGCAGGATCATCGCCCGGGTGAGGGGATGCTCGCGCTCGTCAGACTCGGGCGGCGTAATGCCGTCTTCCATGTTTCCGTCCCCTTGGTAATGGCTCAACCTAGCCGTGTGGGCTGGCACAGGGCGGTCTTGAGCGAGATCGAATGAGGCATCACAGGTACGCTCACTCCTTCAGCGTCTGGAGATTCGATGAATGTAAGTAGCGATAC
>JAEMTX010000099.1:1319-6907 GCA_016462055.1 Acidimicrobiia bacterium
CGTAATGCCGTCTTCCATGTTTCCGTCCCCTTGGTAATGGCTCAACCTAGCCGTTTGACTCGATCAAGGGCCGCTACTCGTCGGCCGCGTGACAGGTCGCCGATACGCTCAAGGCAGACACGTCTGGAGATTCATGAGCACAATGACCGAAACCTTGAGAGTCGACATTTGGTCTGATGTCGTTTGTCCGTGGTGCGCGATCGGCAAAGCGAATTTCGATGCGGCGCTCGCAGGCTTTGAACATTCTGACAATGTCGAAATTGTTTGGCACAGCTATGAACTCGATCCGACTGCTCCAGCGGCGCGAGCCGGAAATTACGTCGGGATGTTGGCGAAGAAGTACGGCGTTGCCGACGATGAAGCTCAAGCCATGGTCGACCGAATGACGGCGACTGGAGTTGAGTGTGGCGTGGAGTTTCGATTCGACATCGTGCAACCAGGCAACACATTTGATGCCCACCGATTAATTCACTTGGGCGCTTCCCGAGGTCTCCAAACGGAAGTGAAAGAACGGTTCCTGCGCGGTTATCTCTCTGAAGGTGAAGCTATTGGACTTCCTGAAGTTGTTGAACGGTTAGCAATCGATGCGGGCCTAGATGCCGACGAGGTTGCCGCAGTGCTTCGAACCGAGGCGTTCGCTGATGAAGTTCGGATCGATGAAGCGACAGCTGCGTCAATGCAGGTGAGCGGAGTTCCGTTCTTCGTCTTTGACCGTCGTCTTGCCGTTGCTGGAGCACAGTCCCCTGAGGTTTTGCGTGAAGTGCTCGAACGTGTCTGGTCCGAACGCGAACCCGCCCTCGAACTTGTCGTCGAGGGCGAGGTCTGTGGTCCTGAAGGTTGTGACTGACAGCGTTGTCAGGAGTACCTGTGCAGTTTGAGTCTCAGACCGATCGGGTTTCAGGAAGGCGAACTAACGGGATCGTGCGGTCGCACTTCTTCTGATAGTCGCGGTACCACGCACGGTCGTCGCACAGGAGCTCCCAGATGCGGTCGTGGTCGGGGCCGCCGTCAAGGATGTCGGGAACTGACCAGAACTCGCCGTCCTGGACCTTGATATAGACCTCGGGGTTAGCGGCTCGGTCACGAAGGTTGAGGAACCATGCTGGATGCTTTTCGTGTCCGGCGTACGAAGCCACAACAATGCGGACGCCTTCTGGATCACGCCAGTAGGGGAGAGCGATTTTGTGTTCATTTCCGGACTTACGCCCGATGGTTCGGAGCATCACATGGTGCATGCCGGCCTGAACCCAGACGTCGTCGATGTCCATGGTTTCCATGGCTTCAACGTGACTCTTCGTAATTCCGATGATCTCTTCGTGTGTGGGTGTTTCCCACAACATTTCTGCATGCTGTTCGGTCGGCATAGCGATCCTCCTCGATGATGTCTTTCGTAATTGTGTCAGATCGTGCGGGTTTCGATGGGCTCGATCAGAGCATCATCTCGCCGCCATTGACATCGAGTTCAGCGCCGGTGATCACGCTGGCGAGATCTGAGGCAAGGAAAGCGACGGCATTGGCGCAGTCGGCATCGTCAGGAATGATGCCAAGCGGAATGTCCTTGGTGATTTCGGCAATGACCGCAGCGCGATCCTGACCGGTACTGACGGCGTAGTCGACGTAGCCCTCGACGGGCGGGCCCCACATCCACCCCATGAAGGTGGAGTTCACTCGGATGCGGTACGCCCCGAGTTCCTTGGCCAGCATGCGAGCAGCAACTGTGAGCGCACCCTTTGATGTCGCATAGCCCGACTGCGTGGCGAGAGGCTTCTTCTGAATCATCGAGTTGACGAACACGATAGAACCGCCGCCATTGGCTTTCCTGTGCGGCACAACCTGCTGCGTGAGCTGCAACGTGCCAAAAACCGTGATGTCGAATGATTTACGCCAGTCGTCGAAATTTGCGTCTTCAAACAGGGTGAACGGCGGTGGCACATATGCGCTGTTCACAAGACAATCGATGCGACCAAATTCGGCGATCGTTGCGTCGATCATGCTCTGCGTCTGGGTTGCGTCCGAAATATCGGTTGGGCAGACCAAAACGCGTCGGTCGGGCCACTGGTGAGCAATTTCGTCGGCAACCTGACGCAACTTTGATTCGGTGCGGGCGACAAGGACGACATCGGAACCTTCGCGCGCGAAGGAATAGGCAAGTTCCTGTCCGAGTCCCGGGCCAATTCCCGAAATGATTGAGACTTTGTTTTCCAGAATCATGGTTTCCCCTTTTACGTCGGCTCTTGAGCCGAGAGTGATTGTTACCACGATGAGGTAGTCGGTGTTGAACGAGCAGATGGGCCGAACCGGATGCTGGTCGCCTTGTAGGGTCAGCAGCGAACAGCTGCCAAACGATGAGGGCGAGAGATGACACGCACATTGGTGATTGGTGGAACTGGCCCAACGGGAATCCACTTGGTTCGCGGCCTCATCGACCGAGGCCATGACGTCGTGATCCTTCATAGGGGCACTCACGAGCGACCAGAGACTCCCACTGACATCGAGCACATTCATGCCGACCCCTATGACATGGACTCACTGGAAGAAGCGATGGGCGATCGCACGTGGGATCTCACCGTTGTGATGTACGGCCGATTGCGCCGTATTGCCGAATTCATGGTTGGTCGGACGGAACGCTTCGTTTCTGTGGGCGGAGTGCCTGCTATCCGGGGTTGGATGAATCCGTGGTTGTTCGAGCCAGACGGTCTTCCTGTTCCGGTTAGTGAAGCGGCACCTGTTGTTGCCCTACCGGAAGAGGACGAGAAGGGCTTTCGTGTTGCCCGCACCGAGGAGTTTGTTTTTGCGAGCCAACCAAACGCCGCGCATTTCCGTTACCCGTATGCATACGGCCCACTCCAGGTCGTTCCGCGCGAATGGAGCATTGTCCGACGAATCCTTGATGGGCGCAGCCAGATCGTTGTCGCTGACGATGGTCTGACCCTTCATCATCATGGCTACACAGAGAACCTCGCTCACGCAGTTCTTTGTGGAGTCGATCGCCCTGACGATGCTGCTGGATTCGCATTCAATTGTGGTGATGACGAGGTGCTGACGATTCGCCAGGTGATCGAGATCATCGCGAGTGAACTTGGGGCTGAACTCGAGATCGTTTCCATGCCATTTGAGTTAGCGGTTCCTGCTCGACCACTACTGGCCCAACCATCCCCGACGCATCGAGTGTTAGACACCTCGCTTCTCAAGACCCGACTTGGTTATGCCGATGTGGTCCCTGCCCGTGAAGCCGTTGCTCGGACGGCTCGTTGGCTTGTCGAGAATCCGATAGCGCCAGGCGCGCCTGAGGAATATGTATTGACTGATCCATTTGATTACCGCGCCGAAGATCAATTGATTACTTCTTGGAAGTCGGCGGTCGCGTCCATGACCCCGGCAGAGTTTGCGGTGCAACCCGGAGTTGGTCTCGCATACAGCGGCCCCGGTGGGCGGCCACGGAGTCAAGAGACTTTCGAGAACTAACGACGGCTCCAGCGCGAGCGTCGTGCTCGCTACTAGGGTCCCCGTTCATGACATATCGAGTGGTTGTTTGGGGAACAGGAAACGTCGGGAGACCGGCAATTCGAGCTGTCGCAGCGCATCGCGATCTCGAGCTAGTTGGTGTCGTTGTTTCCAACCCGGCCAAAGTTGGCAAAGACGCAGGAGAACTCGCGGGAATTGCCGCCCTTGGTCTGAGTGCAACCGATAACACGGAAATCGCATTTGCCAGTGACGTCGACTGCGTTGTCTATGCCGCAACTGCCGATACTCGTCCTATGGAGGCCTACATGGATCTCGAGCGCTTGCTGCGTTCGGGAAGGAATGTTGTCTCGACTGCGTTTTATCCATTGCTGCATCCGGCAAGTGCGCCACCCGAGTTGATGGGCATGCTGACTCCAGCGATGGACGCTGGAAACTCATCAGTTTTCGTGTCTGGAATCGATCCGGGCTGGGCCCTCGACATTCTCCCTGCCCTCATCAGCGGTATTGGAGCGGGTATCACCGAGCTTCGCATTCAAGAGATTTTCAACTACGCCTTGTATGACGCTCCCGATGTTGTGCGCAATGTCATCGGGCTCGGTGGCCCCATGGATGCGATGCCCCAGATGCTTGAGCAAATTTCGTTGATGACCGTGTGGGCTCCAATGGTCCGCGTCTTGGCTGACATCCTCGAGGTTGAGATCGACGACGTCATTACGACTGTCGAGCGTCGTCCGCTGGAACGAACGATCGAAGTTCCCGGAATGGGAATCTTCGAAGAAGGAACACTCGGAGCGTTTCGCTTTGTAGTGACCGGTGTCGTCAATGGACATCCTCTGCTTGTCGTTGAACATGTCACCCGAATCGACGACGACTGTGCACCCGACTGGCAACAGCCGTTGAATCCGGGCGGCGAGCACCGAGTCGTGATGAGCGGACATCCGCATATGGAAATCACTATTCATGGCAACGAACCGGGCGAGCCCGGTGCCGCTGGTGGCGGAAATGCCAGCGCTGCAAATCGATGTGTCAACGCGATTCCGGCAGTGTGCGAAGCAGCAGCAGGTGCTTTGAGTCCCGCTGATCTCCCATTTATTTCCGGCGCAGCGCAGATCCATCTGCGCTGATTTTCAGCCGTTTGCCACTTCACGTAGGAGTGGAATCCACGAATCAAAGTTACGGACCTCGAGGTCGGTCACTTTCCCGTAGTCGTCCCATCGGCGAAGATCGACCGCGTCAGCACTTCCTTGGAGCGTAAGAAACTCTGCGCATTCGCTGGCAGTAAATGGTCCGCCTTGCACTTCAAGGCTTCGCTGCGAGCCGTACGAAAGAGCCTCGAAGTAGCCGGGCTCGTTGGCTGCCAAGTAGCGCTTGGCCTCGACATGCAGGGCGATTGGGGCGATGACGGATTCGGGGAATAACCCATGAAGAAATTCCGAACCCGTTTGTTCATGTCGAAGATCAGTACGGTGATCAGGGCCATTGTTGCGTTCGATTTCGAACAGATGGCCAATGTCGTGAAGAAGGGCGGCGGCGACGAGTTCTTTACTTGCGCCATCACGTGAAGCCAGTGCTGCGCACTGCAAGGCGTGTGCGAGCTGGCTCACTTCTTCGTCGTACTTCTCATTGCCCCATGTGGCGTACAGAGAAACGATGGCCTCAATCGACGCGGTTGGCATCAGAGCATCTGGCCTTCAAAGTCGCCGATAAGCGAGACGCGTGGTCCGTCAGACTCAGCGAATTCCGCTGCTTTCTGCTCGTAATAGGCCGCGCGTAGGTCGCCTTCTCGCAGCGCGTTGTAGGTGGGATAGAGCGCACGGCGTGGTTCATTTGAGGTATTCGGGCCGCTGCGATGCGGAGTGCGGGAATGAAACCACAACGCCTGACCGGCCCAAATGGGGGCCGGAGTCCAATCGAGTTGCTCAACGATGTCGGCGCGGATGCAGCCTCTATCGTCCATAGGAAGAATTTCGTCATGCATTGATGACACGACTTCGAGACAGCCATTGGCCTCTCGTGAATCGTCGATGGCCAACATGCACGAAACATGGGTTTCGATGAATCGATACGCCGGCGCATCTTGATGCGCTGAATAGCCAGCACCACCTGGAGCTTGGTAGTTGATC
>JAEMTX010000300.1 GCA_016462055.1 Acidimicrobiia bacterium
TTCGTAGGTTTCGATGATGTCGCCAGGCTTGAGGTCTTGGAAATCGGTGAGTCCGATACCGCACTCGAATCCGGAAGCGACTTCGCGTACATCGTCTTTGAAGCGACGAAGCGACGCGACCGAACCCTTCCAAATGACCGTTCCTTCGCGGAGGAAGCGCACCTTAGAACCACGCGTGATCTGGCCGTTGGTGACATAGCAACCAGCAATGGCGCCGACTTTGGGAACACGGAAGATCTCGCGAACCTCGGCATCACCAGTAACGATTTCCTCGAACTCAGGCTTGAGCATGCCAAGCATGGCTTTTTCAATGTCTTCGAGGACCTGGTAGATAATTTCGTAAGTGCGGATTTCGACATGCTCGGTGTCGGCCAACTCGCGAGCCTGACGATCGGGTCGGACATTGAAGCCGATGATCGTGGCATTTGATGTGGCCGCCAACTGCACGTCGTTTTGGGTGATGCCTCCGACAGCGCGATGCACGAATGCGAGTTTGACCTCGTCGCGCTCAAGCTTCTTGAGGCTCTCGGTGAGCGCTTCGAGAGAACCGGTGACGTCGGCCTTCAAGATGAGATTCAGCGTTGCTGACTCGCCAGATTGAATCTGCTGGAAGATGTCTTCGAGCTTCGCTCCGCCGCTCATTGCGTGTGCTTCACGGCCAATCGTGGCAACTCGCAACCAATGTTCACGAGTCGACGCGACTTTCGAGGCCGTCTTCTCGTCGGGAGCGACGACAAATCGATCGCCAGCTACTGCAACATCGGACAATCCGAGGACCTGCACCGGCGCTGAAGGGCCCGCTTCTTTGATCTGGTTGCCTTGGTCGTCGATGATGGCGCGAACGCGTCCCCATGCCGCACCAGCGACCATTGGGTCACCGACGCGAAGTGTTCCGTGCTGCACGAGCACAGTGGCGACAGGACCGCGACCAATATCGAGGTTCGACTCAAGCACGACACCGCGTGCACGTCCGTCTGGAGTCGCTCGAAGATCTTCGAGGTCGGCCATGATGAGCACGTTCTCGAGAAGATCATCGATGCCGAGGTTCTGCAATGCAGACACTTCGACCATGACGGTTTCGCCACCCCATGCTTCGGGGACAAGAGCGTGCTCAGACAACTGCTGCATCACGCGAGTCGGATCGGCGTTGTCACGATCGACCTTGTTGATGGCAACAATGATCGGGACATCGGCCGCTTTTGCGTGATTGATGGCTTCGATGGTTTGCGGCATAACGCCATCGTCGGCAGCAACCACAAGAATGACAACGTCGGTCGCATCGGCACCACGGGCACGCATGGCGGTAAACGCCTCATGGCCAGGGGTATCGAGGAACGTGATTGCGCGATCGTCTTGGGTGACCTGGTAAGCACCGATGTGCTGGGTGATACCACCGGCTTCGCCCGCAACAACGTTTGCATTGCGGATCTGATCGAGAAGTTTGGTCTTGCCGTGATCGACGTGACCCATAACAGTGATCACCGGCGGACGGTGCGGCCATGCTTCATAGGTCGTATCGTCGACATCGACCTCGAGCAAGAGCATCTTCTGCAGTTCGACTTCTTGCTCTTCACCCGGATTCACAAGTCGAATTGATGCGCCGATTTCGGCAGCGAACAACTCGATCATGTCGTCACTCAACGACTGCGTTGCGGTGACCATTTCGCCCTGTTGCATGAGGAATCGAACAACGTCAGCCGCTGTTCGGTTCATCTTGGGACCGAGATCCTGTGCGGTAGAGGCGCGTTCTACAACGACCTCGCCCACAGGGATCGGCGTTTCACGAGGGGTATAGCTCGGTGCATCGATCGGCTGAAGTTCATCGCGGTTACGACGACGACGACCCTTGCGCTTCGGACGCGGGCCACCAGGACCGCCGCCGGGACGACCGCCACCACCGGGACGACCGCCACCACCAGGAC
>JAEMTX010000100.1 GCA_016462055.1 Acidimicrobiia bacterium
GATAGCGGGTGAACCGTCAAGCAGTGCCATCATCTTGGTCAATCCCCCGATGTCGGCGAGTGCTGCGGCAGTGACGAGACTGACCGCTGAGGCAACGAGCCTTTTCATGGCTAAAGACTGCGCCTCTTCGGTGAACCATGCTGCTGGGGGCTCAGAGGCATCGGTACCCGAGTATCCCGATTATCCGATGTCCGATCGGGCAGAATTTTATGTGTTGCAGTTAACTGGAGTCGAGAGTTGCCCATCAGCGTGCACGAAACATCGACTACCGACCGAACGGATGATTTTCAATGAAGCAAGACACAATCTTGAAGAGCTGCCTAATTGCAGCGGCAATGATCAGTCTCGTCCTCAGCATCACGATTTATTTCGGCGCAGGCGACGATACCAACGGCCGTCTCAACGGCATCTATGTCGGAACTTGGGTCCCATCGATCCTGTCGCTCGGCGCTCTCCTGTTGGTCGGACGAAAGAACGATGCATGACCGAAATTGGGTTGTTTATCGCCGGTGGCCTTGTCACCCTCATCGTTTTCATCGGGATTTTGATTTACGGATATATGAGTTTCCACGAGTGGTCGAAGAACGACGAACAGGAAACTGACTGATCACGCTCGGGTGTGACGTGACGGCTGGCTTCGCGCCACCATCCATGCCGCCCACATAAAAACGAACTGGAACGGCAGTCGGGCCCAAGAGACAAACTGTTGCTCCAGCGCGCGGTCGCGCCAATCCCACGTCATATAAAGGTTGGCGGGATACACCGCAATGAGCAGCACGATGGCGGCAAGCGAACCAATGCGGCGGGTGCGCGGCGCAAGGATGAGCAGGCCGACGACGAGTTCCCCGACGCCACTCGCATAGGTCCAGAATCGTTCCGAAGGCCAAAGCCATGGTGGGACGATCTCGTCGAAGAAACTTGGGTTCATAAAGTGCATGACCCCGGCCAAGGTGAAAAAGATCCCTAGGCCGATACCAACCGTGTTCCATAACCGAGGTCTGCCCGGGGAATGGACTGGCGCGATGAGTCGACTGCGACGGACGGTGCCGATTGGTCGTCTCTCGTCGGGTGTGGCTTTTGCCATAGCCAAATCGTAAGCCCGGGACCGCTGAATGGTCGCACCGGGGAAGAGGTTATGGAAGAGCCTCCACGCAGTATGAGAAAGTCTCACCGTGTATTTCAACTGGTTGACTCCAAAAGCGCAGGCGCGGACAGCCGGCGACAAGGGAATTGGGGCCTACGCCCTTGAGCCCATCGAAGCGGGCGAGACCGTGGCGGCATTCGGGGGCTGGCTAGCCGATGAGGCTGAGTTGCGTTCGCTTCCCGCCGAGCGAATCTCGCGCACAATGCAAGTCGATGAACACCTGTATTTAGTCTCTGGGGAAACTGGCGATCCTGGCGATTACGTCAATCATTCGTGCACGCCCAACTGTGGCCTCGCCGGGAACATGCTGGTCGTTGCGATGCGCGACATCGTGGTTGGTGAAGAGCTTTGCTTTGACTACGCCATGAGCGACGGCGGTGACTACGACGAGTTCGATTGCCTCTGTGGATCGCGCGAATGTCGCGGTGTTGTCACCGGACGCGATTGGCAACTGCCCGAACTCCAATCGCGTTATGCCGGTTGGTTCTCGCCCTACCTCGCGAAGAAGATTTAACGGCCGACGAGGCCGGCATCGACCTTCATCTGGAGACCAGTCACGTAACGGGCTTCGTCACTGGCGAGATACACAACCGCGTTCGACACATCGATTGGTTCGATGAACTCAACGGGCATGGTGTTCATGAACACCGGGCCAACGGTGGTTGCACGCTCCTCGATCAGTGCACCAAGCCCAGGAACATCACCCATCGGTGTCGTGACACCGGCCTGATGAATCGAGTTGGCACGAATGTTGTATTCGCCGTATTCGATGGCAAGCGCGTTCACGATGCCAACGAGTCCGTGCTTGGCTGCGGTGTAGGAAAGCGTGAAGGGTTGGCCCTTGAGACCGGCAGACGAACTGATCACGATGAAGCAACCGCCTTCGCCGCGCTCGAGAAAATGCGGAAGTACTGCCTGCACCGTGTTGTACGCGCCGGTCAGATTGACGTCGATGACGTCCTGCCACTGGTCCTGAGTCATTTCGTGAGTGCGAGCCCAGTTAAGAATGCCGGCATTGGCAACAACGGTGGTGATGAAACCGAGTTCGTCGACACCGCGCTTTGCGAGGGCCTTGAGAGCATCGGGTTCGCGAACATCAACCTGATCCCAAATGACTCGTTGGCCGGTGGCCTCAACAAGACGAACCGTTTCAGCAAGATCCTCTGGTGTCGCGGGACGGACACCGCTCGTGCCTACCGGGCCACAGATGTCGCTGATGATGACATCGGCGCCTTCTTCGGCCATGCGGACCGCATGGGAACGGCCCTGGCCTCGTGCTGCTCCAGTGATGAACGCGACCTTGCCTGCGAGACGATCCACAACACTCCCCTTACACAATCAGCGATTCGGTCGGGCGACCGATCAGGTAGCAAAGATTAGTCACTGTGGAGAGGAACCATCTCTAGAATCCGAAGATGATCTCTGGTCGCCGCAACCTCCCTCGAAACATCCTGATCGCCCTCACCATCGCCCTGGGCGTCTTGGCGGCGGGGTGCTCAAGCGACAGTTCGACCTCTGGTTCAAGCACCCCCACCTCCATCGCCGCCGGAACCACAGGCAAACCTGAATCTTCGGTGGTGCTCAACAAACAAGCACAAACTGTGCTCAATCAGTTACTGCAATACCCAAGTGCGTCCCAAGCACAGGTGTCCTCAGCGATCCTCACCATTGCGCCTGGAGTTTCGACTGGCCTGCACAAGCACGACGCGCCCATGTACGCATACATCCTTGAAGGCACCCTCACCGTGACCTACGAGGGGGGCATCGTGAAAGAGTTCTCCGCCGGTTCCGCGATTCTTGAAGCCGTCGGCACCCCACATAACGGTGAAAACAAAACCGACAAGCCGGTGAAGATTTTGGTCGTGAATATGGGCGCTGAAGGCGTAGCGAACTCGGTCACGCTGTAATACAGCAGCGACTCATTAGTTGTTCAACGCTTCGGCGAAGCACTCACTCGCAATTCGAGTGAGGACAAACGCTTGCTCCCAACGATCGCTCTCTTCTTCAAGATCACCGTTTGGTGTCGGAAACTTCCGGGCGTATCCGATGTCTGCGGGAAGAAGTTCGGGGGCGAAGCCGATCTGCAAGTCGAGTACCGGTAGCCGGTCATTTGCAGCGTTCGCAATAAAGCCAGCAAATGCTTTTGTCCACATCGCACGAAAGTGGCTAACAGGTGCGACATCTTCATCGCCCGCACCAACATTGATCTGAACACAGCCACCAGTTCCGATGCGGCCATGCATGTATCGGACTCGTTCCATAACCGGCGCGAGTTGTTCAATCTTCGCCGTCATGTCACTAACGGGCATGTCGTGACCGGTGTACCAATGAGAAAAGTCGCCATTGAAACGAATTTCCGGAAACCGCTCGACAAGTCTGAGTGTGCGCCAAATGTCTTGGGTCATCGTGGCGCGGTGCGTTTCGATAAGAAGCGGGATGCCGGCGGTCGAGCTCGCCTCAAGCACTTCCTCAGTCAGGCGATCGGCTTCGGCATCGGATTCCATTCCCGTGCCCACCATCAGCGTGCTGCATGCAATTCCTTGATCGACCCATTCTTTGGCCCGTTCAACGAGCCCGCCGGGAACGATTCGAATGTCAAAGGTGATCGGAACCAAACCAAGTTCATGACATAACAACGGACTCGCACCCTGGATTCCCTGATAACCAGCCTCCTTGGCGGCTTCCAGAATCGCCCGCTCGTCGCCGACAGGGCCGCTGCTCCATTCAGGCAGGAGCCATGTACTTCCCATATTCAGGTCGCGTCGAAAACTTGGAATCGTTGTCATTGCACTCTCACGTCTTTTCGATAAGTAACGGAAGTGTTCCGTGGCGGCGAATAAAAATGCTGGGTCGCCGAGTCATTGGGTTCGCGGGATCAAGACGAAATGACTTGGTTGATGCCAGCAACTGCTCCAGCGCGATTCGAGTCTCCATTCGAGCCACCGGTGCACCGATGCAAAAATGGATGCCGCGACCGAACGCAAAATGCGGAGCCAAGCGCTGCTCTTCCTCTTCGGCTGTCTCCTGTTCTTTCACACCAGGTGCCGGTCGATTTGCTGCTGCCCACATCAACATCACGCAACTCTCGGCAGGAATAGCGACACCACCGATCATCGTGTCAGCGGGAACGTAGCGATAGTGAAACTGAAACGGTCCGTTCTCACGCAGGAACATCTCAATCGCATCGGGGATACCTGAAGGATCTCGACGGAGCCGTTCCTGTAACTCCTGGTCTACGGCCAGAGTTTCGATCGCGGTAGCCATAAGGCTTGCAGTGGTTTCCGAACCGGCGGTCACAAACACCAAGAGCATGCTGCCGACTTCGGTCATCGTGACTTCGCCCGCTTCGAACATGGCAGCGAAGACCCCCAGAAGCCCAGATCGATCTTCCGGAGCTTTCGCGAGTTCCCCGTCAAAACGCGATTGAACAAAGGCTCCTAATTCCAGTGCTGCAGCCGCACCTTGAGCCATGCCTTCAAGATCGGTTACGCCATCGAGCAACATCCCAGTCGCAAAAGTGAAGTGCAAAACCTGTGCGACATCGTCATCAGGTAGCCCCAGCAGTGAACACACAGTCTGTGCTGGCACCTGGTCACTGAAGGTCGAAACGATGTCGACTTGTTCGGTCGCCAACACCGATTCAAGAGAACGATCGACAATCGCGCGCACCGCCGGTTCAAGTTCCGCCATCGCTCCCGGGCTCAAATGTGGTTGAACGAGTTTGCGTTGACGGGTGTGGTCGGGAGGATCGGCCGTCGCAAACACGTGGCTGGGATCGCGATACGTCGAAAATCGCAACGCAACCGGGCACCCATTCCCATCATTGTGCAAAAGACTGACAATGTTCGATGAGAAATCGTCAGTACGGCCGACGATCTCTTTGATCAGATTCGGATCAGAGATCAAAAATGTGTCTTGACCCGGGATCTGCCAAACAGGTGCCTCTTTACGAAGCAGGTCATAGAACGAATCCGGGTCATCGAGCACATCATCTCGAAGAAGTGTCTTCGGATCATTGAGATCGATGGGCGCGTTCATCAGCCTTCCGCACTCCAACGCGCCAGTTCGGTACGAAGCCAACCGTTTTCCCAGAAGCTCAGGTCCCCACCATTGTCGAGCAAGTACTGATGTGCATTCGCCATCAGCGACCGAAGACGCGGATTCGCTGATTCGGTCTGGGCGATTGCTTCACCCAGGGTGAGAGCAAGAGGCGCATTGCCACGTGCAAGTGCCGCCTCTGCTCGATCAAGCGCTGCATCGATTCCTGTGAGTACAAGAAGTTCCGCGAGCGCGGCCGGAGCGCTATCGGGATAGAACTCTGTCGTTGATTCAAGTTTGAACCAACCCACATATTCTTCCCAGAACGTACGCACTGCCCACGAGACCTTGCCGTAACCCTGGCCTACGCGAAGTTCTGGGGGGAGCTCGATCTTTTTCATGAGCGTCCACATATCGACACCCGCGTTGAAACCTTTGAGCGCTTCTTCGTGCACGTACACAACAGCATTGTGAAGTCGCTCGAGCGATGCTTCAATCAGTTCTGCGCCGACGATTGGTTCGTAGCGACCGGTAACGAGAATCTCCGGTCGAAGTTCACGAACAAAACGATTCGTTGCGAGTTGTGGTTCAACGAATCGGTACTTATCGCCGCGAATCGTGTTGACGTTCGGGAAGTGTGGGAACAGCGGACCAAAGAGGTTGCTGACAAGAGCAATCTTGTGATCAGGAAGCCACACGATCAGACAATCGGTCGTTTCACCAACGGCTGCAAAGAGGTCAACGCGGAGTCCGTCAATCGTGAGCGAGAGTCGATCTTCGAAGAGGATGTCGGGCATTGGCTCTGACTGAGCCATCGAGACGCCCGGGTTTTCTTTGTAGATGCGCTGAGCGTCGGTGCCGAGCATGTCGAACCAAATGCCGGCAGTGCGCATGCGCAGACCCTGAATACGCTTGTCGTCACGCTGGTGAGCAGGGTTGTTGGCCTGCGCCACGTACTTCGTACCTGGTTCTTTAAACAGGTCGACTCCACCCACGTGATCAACGTGTCCCTGGGTGGTGAAGATGTAGTGCGTCGGCCCAGGGCAGATCGCATCGAACACGCGCTTGTGATGCGGCGCCTCGAACCCCATGCCGGTGTTGACGATGATTCGACCGTTGTCGGTGAGGATCATGTAGGTGGCCGTGGTTCCACCAGACCGATAGATGAGGCCGTCGACAACCGGATACGCCGGGTCGTCGTATACCGGGATGAGCAACTCTTTGCCCGGGCGCGTGTCAATGAGATGGTCGACCTGCTCTTGAATATTCATTTGACCTCGATTTGTACGGGGAACGTCTTCATGTAGTTGGTGAAGCGAGAACGAACTTCTTCTGGGGTAATGCCAAAGTCGCCGCGCAGGTCATAGACAACACGCCCCTCTTTGCCGCGGGGATGCGCCGCTTGATAGGCAGCAACTTCGGCTTTGGCGGCTTCGGTGAATTTAATTCCAGCGGCGTCGTAAATCCGTTGCATCGTGCCCAACTCGTCAGCCATGTATTCATGGAAAAACACATCGACTGTTCGGTCCGGCGGAAGAAGGTGACGATCGCGGAGTGAGGAATCGAGCAAACGGCCGATTCGATCGATCCAGTAGTCGCGGTACCACTCGGGATTCGATGTCTTGTACGACGTACGCGCGC
>JAEMTX010000301.1 GCA_016462055.1 Acidimicrobiia bacterium
GAGCCTTCCGTGATGCTTCCGCAGGTTGCGCAAGGTGCACTTGTTCTCGAATGCGGTGTCGAAGATTCGTCGACGCTTTCGTTGCTCGCTGCTATCGACCACGGTTCAAGTCGATTGTGTGTCGATGCCGAACGAGCGTTTCTTGCTGAACTTGGCGGCGATTGCGATCTGCCAGTTGCGGCCTATGTCGTCATCGACGGAAATGAACTCGGTTGTGAAGCGCTTGTGGCAGCGCCCGACGGTTCGACCATCCTTCGTGATACTCGTCGGTGTGCAATAGGCGACGGCGAGAGAACTGGACGACTGATGGCTCGCTTCTTGCTTGACGATGCGGGCGGCTCCGCTCTGCTTGGGCGTTAAGCGCAATGGTCGATGTTCACGAGGGCGATGAGTCGCCAGAGAATGACGATCGTGAAGTCGGTGTTGGACCGCACCCCTTGCCCTGGCCCGATGATCCGCGGTTCGATCCGGAATTTCTCGAACACGGAGATCGGCGGAATGTTGGTGATGACTATCGCTATTGGTCGAACGAAGCGATCGTTGCCGATCTTGATTCACGCCGGCATTCCTTCCATGTCGCGATTGAAAACTGGCAGCACGACCTGAATATCGGAACCGTTGTCCGAACGGCGAACGCGTTCAATGCGGCTGGCATCCACATTGTTGGGAAGAAGCGCTGGAATCGCCGAGGCGCAATGGTCACCGATCGCTATATGCATGTACATCATCACGAAGACATCGCTGCGCTTGTGGATTGGTCGGCGAGTAACGATCTGAATGTTGTGGCAATCGATATCGTTCCTGGCGCAGTGCCGCTCGAGACAGCAGTTCTTTCCGAACGCACCATGTTTCTGTTTGGACAAGAGGGACCAGGGTTGAGCGACGAAGCCTGTGCGTCAGCGGGGATGGTGTGCTCAATCGCTCAGTTCGGTTCCACTCGTTCCATCAATGTCGGCGTTGCGGCCGGAATCGCGATGCACTCGTGGATTCGTCAGCACTCGGCCCCTCCTGCTGCTCCGTAAACGCCTAAGTTCCTGCCGTGGACACGGTATGGATTCTTGGCGATCAACTTCGTCGTGACACGGGCGCACTCGCTGGAGTTCGTCCGGGCGAGGCCCGAGTGCTCATGGTCGAGAGCGACGGGAAAGTCGGATCGGGGCGTTGGCATCGGCAGCGGCTGCATTTTGTGTGGGCGTCAATGCGCAGGTTCGCCGAGGAACTGCGGGTCGAAGGTTTCGCAGTCGACTATCGCCACGCTCCGTCATTACGGGCGGGGTTCGCGGCTCACACCACTGAGTTCAAACCAGAACGAGTAACGGCGATGTCGCCTATGTCGTTCGATGGGCGAGCAATGTTGGAAGAACTCGATGTCAACCTGATCGAGAACGATCAGTTTCTGTGCAGCGCCGAAACTTTTGCGACCTGGGCTGGAGGCCGCGCCAATCTTAAAATGGAGGACTTCTATCGGTGGCAGCGCCAACGACTGAACCTCCTCATGGATGGCGACAAACCGGTCGGCGGAACATGGAACTACGACGCAGAAAATCGAGAGCCGCCGCCGAAAGATGGTCGTTCTTGGCCAAGTTCGATCGTCGATCCCCTCGATGCAATCGATGCTCGTGTAATTGCCGACATTGCACGGCGCGCACCCGAAGCGTTCGGTTCATCGTTCGATGGGTTGTGGGCAACGACTCGCACCGGCGCTTTGGCACGGCTCCATCAGTTTATTGATGAGGTGTTGCCGCTCTTTGGTCCGCACGAGGATGCGGTGCTGTCGTCTGAATGGAAACTTGCGCACTCGGCGTTGAGCCCGTATCTCAACATTGGTCTGCTTCATCCTCGTGAAGTTGTCGAGGCGGCACACGCTGCATTTAACGAAGGACGTATTCCGATCGCCTCGGC
>JAEMTX010000302.1 GCA_016462055.1 Acidimicrobiia bacterium
CGCATCGCTTGTTTGCAAACTCACTGCGGCGATTGTCTGAGTACCAGCAGCAATCTCTTGTGGCTGCGACAACGAATTCACGAACGAACATTGCTTCGACGTCGACGACAACGACGCACAGTTCCAAGTTCCAGTGATCGTACTTTCCGAACCCGCGTTGATCGACTGAACACTCTCGATCGACGTACCTGCCGGAACAGAGAGATTAAGTGTGGGTGAAGACTTCGCTTTGCTTGCACCAGTACCTGAGTTTGCAACTCGAACCAAGAGATAGTTCGGACTCTGCTGTTGCAGGTTTACTGAATTCGTCGTTTGCCCATCCGAGTTCATGAATGCAACAACGGTTTGCGGCGACCCTGACGAAACAGCGCCTGCCTGATTGTCGAACACCAACACTCCACTCGAGGCCAGTAACACAGACAGCGCTACGAGAAATCGACCAAGTCGTTGGCGCGACGAGTATCGAGAAACTGAGGGGGGAGGGTAAATCACGAAGAAACTCCGTTGATCAGAGGGGGGAACCGGAGGAGAGATCTAAGATTGAGCCACGGGGAAGCACTCCATGTGCCACTTAAGATGGCAACTATACATAGATTGCCATCTAAGGTGGCATCGGGGCGGAAGGACCTCCCTTGTTGACGTCGGGGGGCGAAATGACAGAACCAGAGCAGCAAAAGAAGCCGAGGGTCTCCTCGGAAGATGCCAAGAGCGTCTTGATCGAATCCGTGATCGAGCTCTTTCAAACGATCCCGTCGAACGAAATCACCACTCGGCGAATTTCCGAGCATGCCGGGTTCGACACAAAAACAATCTTCAGGAATTTTGAGTCTCTTGAAGGGCTCTACGTCGCAGCCCTGCGAGTCCTTGAAGTACGACTCATTCGGAATGATCCCGTCACTCAATATGCTCCGCTGCCAAGCACCCTGCTGTATTTGGAATTCTACACCTGGCTTCTGCACACCAGAATAGCCACCGAAAAGTTGGCAGCAGCTCGTGAGTTTTCTGAGATATTCCGACCTCGTTCGTATGAACGCCTCGGGCTGCCAGAGGACCTCAGTGAACGGGGAAAGCAGGCATTTCTAAATTTGGGCGTTTCGTTCGTTCACTCACAAGTGGATTTCTTGCCGGGACAGCCAAATATGTTTCCGAAAAATTCGATCGACGACACGGCGATTCTTCTCGACGCCATCTTGAAGCACATGTCTGTCTTCGCCAAGGAACTCAACTGGGAGGACTAGCTATTCGTTTCTCGCAGACCCCGATGGACCGATTAGTTCACGAGTTGTCGCTGGCGGACGCCGCTGGCGAGTGCAACCTTGCAGCCTGAGCGGTTAGGGCTCCACGATCACGGTGCCCCGAATCGAGGAATGGGGAGAACACTGATACTGGTAGGTGCCCGGAGTGTTGAAGGTCACCGATGCCGACTGGCCGAGCGACAAGAGCCCGGTGTTGAACCCGGTCCCCTTAGCGGAGTGCTGCGCCGTATCCCTGTTGGTCCACGTCACCGTGCCTCCGACCCGCACTCGCACTACTGCGGCGACAAACGTGAACCCGCTGATGTCCACCGATACCGGCGAAGGCGTCGGCGGCGGCGAAGTCGGCGGTGGCCCGGTCGTTACTGGGGGGGCGGGGTCCGGCCCCGGGGCTTGATACTGATTCGGTTCAGCCTGGATCGCTTGCTGGCCGGTGATGTCGGCGGAACTTGACGGGGCGGTCGAACCAATCTCCGTGGTCGTGGTTTGCTCTGGTTCGGTCAGCCCAGAAGTGTCTGCAGTCGTCGAGACTCCTGAGGTCGTTGAAGCCTCCGACGCAACATCGCCATCTCCGGCGCCACAGGCCCCGAGGACAAGAGAAAACCCTAGGCAGGCTGCGATAAGGCATCGGCAAAAACCCCGG
>JAEMTX010000303.1 GCA_016462055.1 Acidimicrobiia bacterium
TTGGCCCGGCCCACGGACCTTGTCTCACGTTGTTGGAGGCCTATTTCAAGGTTGGTTCAGCCCTCGAGCACAACTTTGATTGCTGCGGTGCCCGCCGAGGCAGAACCATCTTTTTTCGCCGCTTTCTTGTCGCTTCGCTCGATCAGGAGGCGATACATGATCCGATACTTCGCCCGTACTGCTTCGCGCACCCTCGCCACCGCGGCAGGATCCAAGACTTCGGCCGTCCCAGCAAACGCCACCGAACCCCGCTTTGGCCGACCCCGAACGTTGCTCACCTGAATCGTGACCGCGGGGTTGTTCAGGATGCGCTTGATCTTCCACGAATCAGGGTCAGTCGTGAAGGCGTAGCCACCTTCAAAAGGAACCACCCATACGGCAGTCGATACCGGGGTTCCTTCTTTTCGAAACGAAACGAAGGCGATGTACCGGGCCGCATCCAGTTCAGCTGTCATAACGAGAAGTATGCCGTCGATGTGTGCAGAATTCTTTTGATCGTGCATCTTGTCAACCGAAGGAAACCGATACCGTTCGCACCATGAATGACGAACTGAACGATTTCAACCAGCAGATCATGGATGAGTTCCGCGCCAATGCCGGAAAAGTCGGCGGCCACTTCGAAGGTCGGCCAATGACAATCGTTCATCACACTGGTGCCAAGAGCGGCATCGTTCGCCACGCGCCACTCGTCTATCTGCCGAATGGTGATGATGTCGTTATCTTCGCCTCAAAGGGTGGTCAGCCCACCAACCCCGACTGGTATCACAACCTCATCGCCAACCCCGATACGCAGATTGAGCTCGGCGCCGACATCGTGCCCGTTCATGTTCGTGAAGCAACGGGCGCGGAACGCGATGAACTGTTCGATCGTCAGAAGATCGCGAGCCCCGTGTTCGCCGAGTACGAAGCGGCAACTACACGCGTCATTCCTGTCTTAGTGCTCGAACGCCGCTAACAATCTCAACGACAGTTGCGCGCCAAACTCCGAGAGCACCCGTCCAAGATTCTGCGACCGAATCCTGCTACTCATGTCGGAGAGCTTCCACCGGATCGAGACTTGCAGCCCGTCGGGCCGGAAGTCGGCCGGCGACCGCACCGATCAATGTCGTGCCAACGATGACAATCAACGACACGTCACCGGGTATTCCAAAAATGGAGCGCCGAGAGGTTCACTGACGAATTGAATTCCCGAGTTCTCAGCCTTCAATTTCGAATCGGTACACATTCGTGTCGCGGGCGACGAAACCGATGCGTTGATACAAACGATTCGCTGCTTCTCGGCTCGGCCGTGATGTGAGATCAACCGTCTTTGCACCGAGTTCACGCGCTCGATCGAGCGCCGCACGATTCAACAAATCACCCACGCCCTGCCCGCGCGCCGCTTCATCAACAACAACGTCTTCGATCCAGGCCCGCACGCCGGTCGGGATGCGGAACCACGCCAACGTCAGGCTGCCAAGAATCCGATCGTCAGCATCACGATCAACCGCAATCAGCAACACACTGGCTTCTGACTCACAGATCGCCGCCAGCTCGGTCTCGGTCGGAGCCGGATTCGAGGAAGATAACTGGGGGATGAGGCGCTCAAATGCGGCCACCAGTTCCGGGGTGACTTCTGCGGCCTCAATGATCTGCACGTTCGCCATCGGACCAGCGTAGACACCGGTACCCTCTTGCGAATGCCGGAGACCTCAGGGCACTCGCTCCCCCATTTGCGCTGGACACAGCCCGCCGATGTCACCGGCCCTGTTCTCCTCGTTGCCTTCGGCGGTTGGAACGATGCTGGCGACTCGGCAACCACGGCCATTGAGTACCTGGCCGAACAATGGGGAGCGACCACGTTCGCCGATATCGACCCTGAGGTGTTCTACGACTTCACCGTTACTCGCCCCGAGG
>JAEMTX010000101.1:0-3067 GCA_016462055.1 Acidimicrobiia bacterium
CAGCGCACAGTTGATCGATGATCGGATCGCCAGCAACGGCAGTTACTGAGCGTTGCCCGTGGCGCAGATAACGAAACAGTGGCGCATCGCCTTCGGTGGGCACTCCCGACCACTGAGCATGTCGCTGCGGATCGCCGTCGGGAGGCTCAACCCGCGTGACCGTTGCCCCCGAGTCGGCAAACAACTTTGAGCAGTACGCGCCGCTCAGATTCGTCGAAAGATCGACGACGACGATGCCATTGAGTTCCCCTAGATCCCCCATCAACGTCTGACCGTAGTTCGCTCATCCGCCAAGCGGTACCGTCACTCTCGTGAATCTCGCCTTCGCCGGTGCCGGCATGATCTCGCTTGTGCATGCCATGGCGGCAAAGGCCACCGAGTCACCCATCCTCGCCATTGCCTCGCGCACCGAGGCTCGGGCCGCCGAGCGGGCCGGGCAGGTTGGGGCTAGGGCAGTTACGTTCGAGCAGCTCCCCGCTGGCGCCGATGCCGTGGTGGTCTGCACCCCACCGGACCGCCACACCAATGACACCCTCCAGGCCCTCGCGGCCGGCTGCGTGGTGCTCGTTGAGAAGCCCTTGGCCTCAACACTGGCCGATACCGATGCCATCGTGAGCGCGGGCGGTCAGGTCGTCTACGCCGAGAATCTGGCATTCTCGCCGCTCGTTGTGCGCACCAACCAACTCGTGACCGAGATCGGCTCACTCAACTTCATGGAGATCCGCCAACTTTCGCCCCGACCGACTTGGGGGGAGTTCCTCGACCCAGCCCGTGGCGGCGGCGTGTTATTCGACCTCGGTTCCCACGCGATCGCCCTTGCGCTGTTACTCGCCGGGTCCGACGCTCCTGTTGGCGTGCAGGCCACCCTTGAACATTCCTCCGACATTGAGGTCGATGACTACGCCGAAGTGTTCATCGACTTCGCATCGGGGCTCCGAGCTCGAATCGAAACAAGTTGGAGACATCCCGACGCTGTGTGGGATATCCAAGTCTCAAGCGACAGCGGCGTCGTACGCACCGAACTCATGCCGCAACCGGGCATCGAACACAACGGCGAACCTGTCGTTCTCGCCGCACTCCCCGGTGTAACCGATGCCCACATCGAACAACTTGGCTATGTCGACCAGATGCTTACGGTTCGCGATGTCGTGGCCGGTGCACCTTCGCCGATCGACGCGCGCTTCGGACGCCGGGTCCTCGATGTCATCTGCGCCGCATACTCATCGGCGCATCAACCCCAGAACGTGATTCCGCTTCCCTTCACTGGTCGTCGAGATCGAACACCCCACCAGCTCTGGAGCGATACGGTCGGTCCATGACCGACCTCAACGTTGACACAATCCTCGCCGAATCCTCCCGCCGGGCGGAAGGCAAGACCAATCTCGGTGACGGCAGCGAGTTCTTCCTTGAGGGTCTCAGCCGATTCATGGATTCGCTACATGGCGATGCGCAACTCAATCCCACCGGCGAGTTCATCGCGAGCGAACGAGCATTGCTCCACACCGTCAATCGGTTGAACTACACCGCCGACCGCGCTGTGTTCCCTGAGATTGCACAACAGAAGATTGTGAAGCCGATCTTCATCATCGGCATGCCGCGCACGGGCACCACGATCCTCCACGACATCCTCGCCCAGGACCCAGCGAACCGCGCACCGCTCACATGGGAATGCATGTTTCCCTCTCCCCCACCCCGAGCCGAAACGTTTGCCACCGATCCGCGAATCGCGATGTGTGCAGCAACAATGCCTCCGATCGAAGACCAGCAACTCAAAGCCATTCACCCCCTCGGCGCTGAACTCACCCAAGAGTGCGTCACGCTGATGGGCGAATCGATGTGTACACCGCTGTTTCACAATCAGTTCAACGTGTCGGGCTACCAAACATGGATCGACAAAGAAGCCGACTGGGCCAATGTCTATGAGTTTCATTTGCAGCAGCTGCAGCACATGCAAGCGTTCAATATGCAAGATCGTTGGGTACTCAAGACCGGCGCTCACCTTTGGGGGCTCGAACACCTTCTGGCTACCTACCCCGATGCCCGCATCGTGTTCACTCATCGCGATCCGGTGAAGTCAATGACCTCGTACGCCTCACTCACCAAGATTGTGCGCAGCGTCGGCAGTGACCACGTTGACCCACGTGAGGTCGCTTCCGACTGGATCCCTCGCCTTCGCGATGTACTCATGCACGGGGTCAATGTGCGCAAAGCACAGGAGTACCCAGACGCAATCTTCTACGACATGATGTTCCGCGATTTCATTACCGATCAGTTCGGCGTGATCACCCAGATCTACGACGCGCTTGATCTACCGATGACCGACGAAGCCGCGCGAGCCATGCAGGCCTTCATCGACGCCAACCCACCCGGTGTTCACGGAACCCACGATTACCAGCCCGACCAGTACGGAATCGACCCCGCTGCGGTGCGCGGCGAATTCCGCGAGTACATCGAGCACTTCGACCTTCCGCCAGAATGATCTCTGTGGTCTGACTCAGAGCATCACAATGACGCGTCCAGTGGTGTTGCGTGATGCCATCGCTTCCATCGCCGCCGGAAGGTCTTCTAATCTTGGAGCCCTTCCGACAACGGCACGGACTGCACCCGACTTCACCAGTTCGACGATGTCGGCAGTAGCGATTTCTCCGAGTTCGCGGGGCGCAACGTTCCAGCCCATGCCCTGCTTGATCACACCGATCATTTCCTCGGACTGATAATTGAGCAGCACGCCACACAACTTGAAATTCCCCATGGTGACGTGGCGAGGAACGATGAACTTTTCGTCGGCCACAACCTTGTTCGAGGCGAAACCCATCATCAAATAGGTGCCGTTGTACGCGGTGCACGCGAATGAATCGGGCATCACTGCTTCACCAACGTTGTCGAACACGATGTCGACACCGAGATTGTCAGTGTCGGCCAGCACGACTGCTTTGAAGTCTTCACTGAGGTAGTCGATAGCAATATCGGCCCCGAGTTCACGACACAGGGCAACCTTTTCTGGCCCGCCCGCAGTTGCATAAACACGAGCGCCAAACGCCTTGGCTAATTGGATTGCTGCCGAACC
>JAEMTX010000101.1:3077-6730 GCA_016462055.1 Acidimicrobiia bacterium
GCTCCGGCGTGAATAAGCACCGTATCGCCGGCTTTCAGACCAGCACGATCAATGAGGCCAAGCCAGGCCAAGTGGAAGGGAAAGAACAGTGCCGCGGCGTCGGGAAGCGGAATCGCTTCGTCGATTTCAAACGCCGCGATTGTGGGGCAGATGACATATTCGGCGAAACCACCGAACGCTTGCTTGGTGACAGCAGCGACGCGCTTGCCCAGCCACTCCTCGGCACCCTCACCGCACGCATCGACAATGCCGAACGCTTCCATGCCCGGGCTATAGGGGAACTCGGGACGGACCATCATGTTGCCGCCGGTGATGCGTTCAAGGTCGTTGAGGTTCAGTGGAATCGCTTGCGCCTTAACCCGCACTTCACCGGGCCCGGGTTCGGGGATTTCAACTTCATCGAGACGCAAGACCTCGCTTGGTTGACCATATTCATGGACTCGCCATGCCCTCATGAGTTCCCCCTAATGATGTTGAGCACTCAGTTCACCAGATCCGCCGCAACTGCGCACCTTCACGACGAATACTCAGAAACTCTTTGCGGTCGGCTGGCGTGACGACGGGAGTGTCGGCCGGCAAGTACTGGCGAACATCAGCAACAGGGACCTTGATCATCGTGGGATCGGGAAAATCACTGGCGTGATTCCAGCGCATTTGAATCATCCCCCACGGAACATCGGCTTTGTCGAGCCAATTGGGAACGCCCGGATCGGTTCGTGAAATCACGGCTCGAAATTTTCCGTCGCTATCGATATGCGCTTGCACGTCATTGAGGCTGGATTGACGATTCACCCAGTCAACGGTTGCGAAACGGTCGTCGGCCACAAGCGCCTGCCAGTAACGAACCTTCTTCGGCAATTCGGTTTCGATGATGAGTGCTTCGTCATCTTCGATCTCGTGGATGCCGTCGTAATACGCCTGAGTGGGCAACCCGCCAATCGAATCGATCTTGGTTGAACGCAGGAATGTATTGACTCCGTGATGCTCTCGGTAGAACCGAACGAGGTGCATGTCGAAACCGATCATTCCTTCGATCCACTGAGGAAGTTCAGCGAAGCGGCGCGAGATGTCTTCCGGGGTCATATCGGAACCGTTGTCATCGAGTCGTTCAATAGCGACGCTCGCATCGAGTTCGTGGTTCCAATCGCACGAGCACTTCCGCATTAACAACCGACGGGTTTCCGGATCGAGTTGCCACCAATCACCGGTGTGCCCACCGGGGCGCTCCGCACTCAGCACAACACTGAAGTAGCCATCAGCACCAAGGGCGAGATCGTCGAGATCGTGTGTTGCAGGCACACGGCTTCCGTTGTCGACCTGCGAGGGACTCATCATGTCGAATGTCTGTTGTGTGATTTCAATGAACCGCGAGGTTCCTCGGTAGCCAGAGATCCGGTAGACCCCGTCGCTGGCGACTTCGGTTGTTGAATACACATAGTCAGGTGATGGCCCACCCTGATTGAACGCGTAGTTCCACAGCGGCATGAACACTGGCCGGTTGGCGTCGGTATAGACCCGGCACAAATAGCCTTCGGACAAAATCGAAAGCGCGAGTTTGTTCATGTCCTGGCGTTCGGCTGGTGTCGCACCCTCGGGTCGCCAAATCTTCAGAAGGCGATCGACCACAGGACCAAGCGCCGCCAACTGATCGGCCCAACTCACTCCCATGTCGCTGTTGTTGTTACTCATTCGTTCACCCCTCTAGTTCCACACCGAAACGATCGATGTAGAACGCGTAGTCGGCCCGTATCTGGTCAGCACTCAAACCGAATTGCTCCGGCGTATAGCGATGTTCACCGTGCGCCCCCAAGCGGTTGGCTTTCTGCCATTCCTCAACCGCCATTTTGGTCTCATCGGTGAACCTGAGCCCGAGGAAGTCGTAGACATTGCGCAAAACGCCAATCGGGTTACGCGCTAATTCGTTGTGATGGACATCGAAGAAGCGTTCCTCGCCCATGCGGTCACGGGCGGCAATCGCTTGTTCCATACCGACGCGCAAGTGATTGGAAACCTGCGGCCCGACTTTACGAAGGTCTCGTGGACTCGCCGCTAACGGAAAGATCGTCGACACAAGACTTGAATACGAAGGCACCGATTTTGCGGGGTCTCGGTGGGTCATGACGAAACGAACATCGGGGTACGCCGCAACAATCGGTTCAAGATGGAACTTGTGATGCGGCGACTTAAACAACCAAGTCTGTGGCGGGTACTGCGATTGCAGCACCTGAATCACGCGGCGGTGGTAGCGAAAAGTTTCAGTGAAATCTGCCGCTCGCCACCACTGGTGATAGCTGTACACCGGCAACGTGTACTGCTGGCCATGAAACGCCATCCCCAGCACTTCAGAATCTTCCGTCGTGGCATCGAGATCATAGAGATGCATCGCCAACAACTCTGGCGACAAATCCTTGTTCGCTTCCGCCGCACGCAAGCGCCGCGCATCAGTCGCTTCAGTCGAAGGCATCAGCGGTGGAATCGGTTCGGCCTGTTCCCAACTCTTCAAACAACGGAACTGCGGATCAAGCGACATCATGTTGGCCAACGCTGTGGTTCCCGTACGCGGAAGACCGATGATGTCAACGGGACCAAGCACCGGTGTGTCGAGGGTTTCTGGGTGCGCCGACAGCCAGGCTTCAAGATGCAGACGGTTCTCTAAGCGCCTGAGAAATATCGCCACCACTGCATCGTCAACCGACAGATCAAAGGCGGCGTCATCGGCAACGCTTTTCAGAAGTGCTTCAAGCCCTACACGAAAGTCGCCCGGCCCGAAATCGCTCAGTCCTGTGTTTGCAACTGCCATCTCCAAAAGGTCATCGATACTCGGATACCGACCGTCGCTTACTCCGACTCCTGACCCAGCCATTCCATCCCCCACTGCGGCGCTCCACAGGCGCAGAGCAGCACCGTACCCTGTGACTCAGCGATGGCACGTCGCAAGTAGGGGCCGGTGCTACCCCGTGAACGCAGGAACGAGCTCGATCGTCACCGAAATTGCATCTGACGGGTCAGACATTCCGATCGCATTCGTCGCAGTGACAGAGATGGAATAGGTCTCGCCATTCGTCAGACCGGTAATCACGCAAGAGGTCGTCGTCGAAGTACACGACGCTTCCCCTGGGAATACAGTTGCGGTGTAGCCCAAAATATCGGGTCCGCCAGTGTCAAGCGGTGCATTCCACGACACGAGTACCTGACCATCACTTGGAACCGCAGCGACATCGGTTGGAGGGTCGGGAACAGTCTCAGTAGGAATGACGGTCACCGTATTGCCGCTGTAATTCGCAACGAAAAGGTCGCCGGTTTGATCGAAGGCGATTCCGTTGGGCTCATTAAGGAGGTTGCTGAGGTTGCCAGCAGCAGCCCCCGGATCAAGAACCACAGGGACCTCAGGCGTCACGGACTGCCCAAAGATTGAGGTTGCTGACGCGCTTGGCACAACGATGATCTGGTTACTCGAAATGCCGTCGCTGCTTGAGATGAACAAGTCACCAGACGCATCAAACGCCAAACCAAATGGCGAAGCTACGAGACCACTCAGTGTTCCCGGTGTGCCCGGATCAAGGGTGGTGGGCTGATTCGGGGTAACGCTCTGACCAAAGACAGTCGAGGTCGCCGGCGAAGGGATGACCGTAATCTGGTTGCCCGCCATGTAG
>JAEMTX010000304.1 GCA_016462055.1 Acidimicrobiia bacterium
GCCGGAAAACTGGTTGAACGACAACGTCAAGCAGTTCGCGTCCCACTTCGATACAGCCGATGACTGGATCAATCTTGATGTCCGGGACGGCGTTGCCATTCGAGTCGCAGGCGCTCGGCTGCTACTGGCGATGAAGCTATTTGCTGCACGCGGACGACGCGATTCCCATGACATTGATCGATTACTCGATGCCTGCGCCACAACAGATGTTGATGGCGCTATTGCCGTCTTCGACCGCTACTACCCAGAAGAGGAACTTTCCGAAAGAGCGCTTCGGCAACTCAATGAACGGTTCGGCGGTTCGGCAACACGTTGATCGGGCGTTTGATGAGGTGACGTCAATGAGGACCGGCTTGTTACTACAGTGTGTCGTATGCGTGCTCTGTTGCCAGCCAAGAGAAGTCGTGCCGGGCTCGTTGCGGTGGCCGTTGCAGCGTTCTTTGTCGCTCTCATCGGCTCGGCAGTCCCAGCGTCGGCGCACGTCAACTTTGTGGGGAGTACGCCGGCGAACGTGTCGACTGTCGTCGGGCCGGTGAGCCGCATTGTCCTCGAATACTCGGGAACCTCTGATCCGATCAGTGACGACTTCCTCATCCAAGATGCGTCGGGAACATCCCAACCGATTGCCTCGGTTGGCAACGACGGCGACAGCAAAGTTGTCGTGACAAGTGTGAATGCTCTGCCATCCGGCCGCAACAAGGTGTCATGGGCTTTGCGTGGCACTGATGGTCACAAGATGACGGGAACAATCAGTTTCACGGTCGCTGCGGCCACGTCGTCGAGCACGACTTCAACGGCTAAAGCACCACCGCCGACACCGTCGACACCCTCGGCACAGTCGGTTGACGCGGACATAACGGAGTCTGAAGCCAACTCAACAAGCTCGGTATCGTCTGACACCGATAGCGCAGAGATGATCGCCACGGCCGGTCGCTGGTTGGTTTACGTGATGATTCTGTTCACGGTCGGATCACTTGCCTACCTCGTTTTGGTGCACAGAGGGACACGACGTGAGGGTCGACGGATCGTATTTCTGATTCGACGTTCCGCGATCCTTGTGATCGTTGGCTCAGCGATGGAATGGTTTGCGCAGTTGGCGGTCTACGGCTCAGGGAGCATTGCCGACGTGGTGTCGCCCTCGGCATGGGGCGATCTTCTTTCGACGTCGTTCGCACTGGGGACGTTGTGTCGGATTATGGGCGCAGCGTTGGTGCTCCGCTTCGTGCCGATCGAAGTTGTTTCCGAGGACCCGATCGACTATGCGAACCTCGACGATTACGACCTTTTCGGCGAACTTGCGAGCCCGAGCTCAGTTGCGACCGCGGTTGTCTCAGAACCAGAGACACGACTTGCCCGAGTCCGGGTGGAGTCCGGGCCGCTGGCTTTCGTCGGTGCTCTGCTCCTCGTCGTTTCCGAGTCGTTCATCGGCCACACCGCATCGGTCGAGCCCCGCGCTCTCGTACTTGTGAGCGATGCGGTGCACATGTTGGCGGCAGCTGTCTGGGTTGCTGGCGTGTGGCTTCTTGCGTGGACGTTCTGGCAACGCACGCGACGCGGCGAGTCACTTGACGCGCGTCTAGTTGCCACTCGATTTTCGATCACCGCTACCTGGGCGCTCGTTGCGGTGGCAATTTCGGGCACCGCGCTTGGTTGGGCGATCCTTGGTTCACCGGGTCGGCTGTTCACCACAGAGTTCGGCCGGATGCTGCTGATCAAGGTGGCATTGGTCGCAGTGATCGGAGCGATCGGCCTTCACAACCGCAGGACCTTGCTACCTGCACTCGAGCAACCCGGGATCGATGTTCGCTTCTACCGGACGATCATCATCGAGTCAGCACTTTTCGTAGCCGTTCTCGTGGCCACCGCCCTTTTGG
>JAEMTX010000102.1 GCA_016462055.1 Acidimicrobiia bacterium
TCATGGTGCTGCTTGTCGACGAGCGTCCCGAAGAAGTGACTGACATGCGTCGTTCGGTCGATGGCGAGGTCATCGCGTCAACCTTCGATCGACCAGCGGAGGAACACACATCAGTCGCGGAACTTGTGCTTGAGCGTGCGAAGCGTCTGGTTGAAGACGGACGTGACGTTGTTGTGATTCTTGATGGAATTACGCGCCTCGCTCGTGCCTACAACCTTGCCGCTCCCACAACCGGTCGAGTGATGTCTGGCGGTATCGACACTGGTGCGCTGTATCCGCCGAAGAAGTTTTTCGGTGCGGCACGCAACCTCGAAGAGGGCGGTTCGCTCACGATCATTGCGAGTGCGCTGGTCGAGACTGGCTCGAAGATGGATGACGTCATCTTTGAAGAGTTCAAGGGCACCGGAAATATGGAACTGCGCCTCGATCGCCGTCTGGCCGAGCGCCGTCTTTACCCAGCGATCGACGTCGATGCGTCTTCGACTCGTCACGAGGAACTTCTCTACGAACCCAAGCAACTCAAGGAAGTTCACAAGCTTCGCCGTGTGCTCGCAGGGCTCGCCGATGGGGGAAGTAGTGCCCCAGGCCTTGAGATGCTGATCGACCGATTGGGCACATTCCGCACGAATGACGAGTTCTTGGCCGAGGTGGCTAAGGGCTGAGTCCCTGCTCAGGACGGGTTCGAAGCTCATATTGCGGTTCCGCTTCCCGACCGGCAGACTTGCGAGTCCCGAAATCTCTTTGGAGCTCTGCCATGAAGGCTGACATTCATCCCGACTACGTCGATTCGACCGTGAAGTGTTCCTGCGGGAACACCTTCACCACGCGTTCCACGAAGGCCGAGCTCACCTCGGAACTCTGCAACGAGTGCCATCCCTTCTATACGGGCAAGCAAAAGCTGGTCGACACCGGCGGACGTATCGAGAAGTTCGAGAAGCGTTACGGCAAGCGCCGCAAATAGCGGTAGTTCTGAGCCACTGCGCGGTCAGGAGCCGACCGTGCCCCTCGATCCAAATCAACGAACCCGATTGCTCGCCGCGAAAGCAAGAGCGCTCGTTGGCGATGCCACAGGGATCGATCAATCTGAACTCCGAACGACGCCGTTCACTGGCGGGGCAATGGTGCATGTCGGCGAAGCACTTTGGTGTCTGCTCGATGATGGCGCGATCCGGAGCTTCGGACCAGCAATGGTCTTGGCCGATCGCGAGCGCTTCGAGACCTTTCACGTCATGGCCGAATCGGAAGCAACTTCAGGCGTGCTTGCTCGGCGCGCCGCTCAATTTACGAACGGCCCTTCGGTGTGGCGAATCGAGGGCCGAACCCTCGTGGCCGCCGTGCCCGCGCCCACGCCGGTCCCCGTGGAACCATCAGCAGCGGCGCGTGAACTCATCGGAATGTTGACCGCTGCCGGCGTTGACGTCTCGGTAGAACACGGCGAGATCCGTGGCGAATTGCGAGGTTTAGAAATCGCCCGTGTTGTTGAGTCACCCGATGGCACTCGACTGGAAGTCGGTGTGGGCCGCCACGACCGAGAAGCATTCACAATGGTGCATGGCAATCTTCCAACTGCACTGGCATTGGAATCGGTTATCTCGAGCGTCGATGCCGTTCGCCGGGCCGAAGCCGAAGCCCATCCATTGCGGCATCTTGCTCCCGAAGGCTGGTTGCGTTGGCGCCTTGTCCATGACCCTCAGCTCATCGGAGCCCGTGAGCTCCGACCGGTCCAGCCGCCATTGTCTCGTGACAGCGTCAAAGACGTCGGCGCTTCAATAGCTGTTGGTCTTGATGACAAAGGCGCGTCGATCGTCGTGGCCTGTTCTGTGGGCATCGATCTCGATGTCGTTCCAACTGCGGCCGATGCTCGTGCGCTGAACGATCCTTCGGCTCGTGTCGTGATCGTTGTTCCTGAACGAGACGATCATCCTGCGACACGGAAGCTTGCTAGCCAGCTTCTGGGGCCTGCTGAAGTTGTCGGGCTGTCGGGCGAGTGGCGCGAGAGCGAGACTGCATCATGAGCATGCTCGAACGTCTTCCTGGTCTTGAGCGCGAATACGCAGAGATCGAGGGATCCCTCGCTGATCCAACTGTGATTTCAGAGCAGAAGCGTTATGCGGAACTCAATCGTCGATATCGCGATCTCGGTGAACTCGTGAGCCGATTGCGTGAGCTCGCCCAATCGACCGAGGATCTCGCTGCTGCTCGCGAAATGTTCACCGATGCCGACGGTGCCGATCGCGAAATGTTGCGAAACGAAATCGACACAGCCGAACTCGCCATTGATCGACTTGATGAAGAGATCAAAGTCCTCCTGTTGCCGAAGGACCCGAACGATGCTCGCAATGTCATTGTTGAGCTTCGTGGTGCCGAAGGTGGCGAAGAAGCCAACTTGTTCGCTCGAGACCTGTTTGAGATGTATCGAGGCTTTGCTACAAAGCAAAACTGGAAGTTCGAGATTATGGACGCGCAGGCTTCTGATCTTGGGGGCTATTCAGACGTGACCTTCCGTCTCGCCGGCGATGGCGTCTGGTCAAAAATGAAACACGAAGGCGGTGTCCATCGAGTCCAGCGCGTTCCGGTTACGGAAAGTCAGGGTCGAGTTCATACGTCTTCAGCGACGGTGACCGTGCTCCCAGAAGCTGATGAGGTCGACGTTGTTCTCGACCCCAACGAACTTCGAATCGACGTATATCGCTCTTCCGGTCCTGGTGGTCAGTCCGTGAACACCACCGATTCTGCTGTTCGTATTACGCATCTCCCCACTGGTGTCGTTGTTGCGATGCAGGACGAAAAAAGCCAAATTCAGAATCGTGAAAAAGCGATGCGCGTGCTTCGTAGCCGGCTGCTGCAGGCCGAACAAGAGAAACAAGCCGCCGAAGCATCGGGCGCAAGAAAAGCCCAAACCGGTGGCGGTGGTCGTTCCGAAAAGGTGCGTACTTACAACTTCAAAGAAAACCGCCTCACTGATCACCGGATTGGCCTCACTCTTTACAAGCTGGACAAGGTTCTCGGTGGCGAACTCGATGAAGTCATCGACGCACTTGTCGCTGACGAACGGGCAACTCAGTTGGCCGAACGCGACATATGAGCGATAACACCACGACATGGCGAGAGGTCGCCGCTGAAACCGAAGCGCGGCTTTCCGGTGTCACGGCCTCGCCGGCAAATGAAACCCGTTGGATTGTCGAGCGCGCTGCGGGCTTCGATGGGTCTGAGTATGTGCTCGGTCTCGACGAGAAGGTCACCGAACGGGGAATGCATTTCCACGACCTAATGGTTGAACGACGACTCGAGGGTGAGCCGCTGCAATACGTGCTTGGTCGTTGGGGATTTCGCACATTGGATCTATTCGTCGATCGACGTGTTCTCATCCCGCGTCCCGAAACGGAAGTCGTTGCTGGCCTGGCTATCGCTGAATTGCAGTCAATGCGTGCGAACGGAATCGATCGGCCCGTCGTCGTTGATCTCGGCACAGGCTCAGGAGCGATTGGGCTTTCCGTAGCAGCCGAAGTGGAACGCGCAGAAGTGTGGATCAGCGATGCGTCAACTGATGCACTTGTGGTGGCGCGTTCAAATCTCGCCGGTATCGGTCGAGCTGCTACCCGGGTGCGCGCGGTTGAAGGATCGTGGTTTGAAGCGCTTCCAGAAGAACTGACTGGAACGATCGACCTGATTGTCAGTAATCCTCCCTATGTCGCGATCGGTGACGAGGTCGAGGATGTTGTTCGAGAATGGGAACCGATGTCAGCGTTGTTCGCCGGCGATGACGGACTCGATGACATTCGAAAAATTGTGACTGGTGCAGTGACTTGGCTGCGGCCTGGTGGAACATTGGTTCTCGAGATGGCTCCCGATCAGGTGCCAATGGTGTCTGATCTGGCACTCGCAAACGGCTTTGTCACTGTCGAATGCCATAGCGATCTCGCCGGTCGACCTCGAGCAGTTGTCGCTCGGGTAGGCGGCTGATCATGCCCGTTATTCTCGCCCTGATCTCATCACTTCTTTGGGGGACTTCTGACTTCTTTGGGGGCACTGCCTCAAAAAAGTCGCCGTCAACCACCGTGCTTCTGTGGGCAAGCCTCGTAGCGCTCCCTGTGATCATCGTCGTCACGTTGATCAGTGGTGATTTTGTTTTCGATTCAACCGTGGTGAGCTGGGGAATCCTCGCTGGTGTGTCGTGTTCGATCGGCATTGTGTTGCTCTATCGGGGTCTGGCATCGGGCCCCATGGGTGTCGTGGCACCGATCGCGAGCACGTCAGTCCTGGTGCCTGTGATCGCGGGTTTCGTGCGGGGTGAAAGCCCGGGGGCTTGGCAAACCATCGGAATCGCGATTGCCATTGTCGGTGTGATTCTCGCTGGGGGTCCACATGTGCGTGATTTCCGCACAGGAGGTCATCGCCCGATCTTGTTGGCGCTCGGCGCCGCGTTGGGAATCGGTATTTCGTTGCTTGCCGTTGCGAACGGAAGCGACCACAGTGCCTATTCGACACTTCTCGTCATGCGGTTTGTTTACCCGGTGTTGCTCTTTGCGATCGTTCTCGCGACACGCGCACCACGCAAGCCGGCAACTTCAGTCCTTCCGATGGTTGCTGTTGCGGGAATCGGTGATGTTATTGCTGTGACGCTTTACGGCGTGGCGACGCAATCTGGCTCACTACCCGTGGTCGCTGCGCTTGCATCAATGTTCCCGGTAATGACCCTTGTTCTTGCCCGTCAAGTGCACCATGAGCGCCTCGAACGCGAACAGTGGGTCGGAACTGCGTTGGCACTTATTGGTGTGATCGTGGTTGTCACGACCTGAAGTTCTGCGTTTAGAAATGCCAGGGATAGGCGGACCAATCAGGGTCACGCTTTTCTAAAAAGGAATCGCGTCCTTCGGCGGCTTCATCGGTTCCATAGGCGAGTCGGGTGGCTTCGCCAGCAAAAATTTGCTGTCCAACAAGTCCGTCGTCGATGAGATTGAACGAGTACTTCAGCATTCGCTGAGCGGTAGGGCTTTTGCCGTTAATCATTGCTGCCCATTCAAGAGCAACCTTCTCTAAGTCGGCATGAGGCACGACTTCGTTCACTGCGCCCATCTGAAACATTTGCGCGGCGCTGTATTCGCGCCCCAAGAAGAAGATTTCGCGAGCGAACTTTTGGCCGACCTGACGTGCGAGGTATGCAGAGCCAAAGCCTCCGTCGAAACTCGCGACATCGGCATCGGTCTGTTTGAACTTTGCATGCTCTTCACTCGCGAGTGTGAGATCACAAACGACATGAAGGCTGTGACCACCGCCCGCCGCCCAACCGGGCACGACACAAATGACAATCTTCGGCATGAAACGAATGAGACGCTGCACTTCGAGAATGTGAAGTCGACCGCTGCGCGCCGGATCAATTGAGTCTGCAGTTTCGCCGTCGGCGTAGCGATAGCCGTCTTTGCCGCGGATGCGCTGGTCGCCGCCTGAACAAAACGCCCAGCCACCGTCTCGGGGTGATGGTCCGTTGCCGGTGAGTAGGACACACCCAACGTCGCTGGACATGCGGGCGTGGTCGAGGGCCCGGTAGAGTTCATCGACGGTTTGAGGGCGGAAGGCGTTGCGGATTTCGGGTCGATTGAACGCAACCCGCACCGTTCCTTGATCGACAGCGCGGTGATAGGTGATGTCGACGAGGTCCTCAAATCCAGCGATTGGGCGCCAAGCAGCGGGATCAAAAAGTTCCGAGACCATGAATTCCTCCGGTCGGATCAGGCGGGTTGCGCCTACCATGATCGCGGACGGGGGCACCCGTCCATGCCGAAAGGTGAGAATTATGTTCGGGAAGCGGAAAAAGGCAGTGAATGGCGCCGCTCGATTGCGAGGGCTGGCGTTCTTCGAGGGGTTCAGCGACGCCGATCTCGACCGGGTTGCGCAGTTAGCCGACGATGTTGAGGTCGAGGCAGGAGAGCTCTTGATCGATCAAGGGCGAGTGGGCCAAGAGTGCTTCGTCATCGAATCTGGTCAGGCCGAGGTGTTTGTCGGTGAGGAACATCTCGTTACCGTCGGGCCTGGCTCGATGGTTGGGGAGATGGCGCTTATCGATCGGCGACCGCGTACTGCGACAGTTGTGGCCACGACCTCGATGGCTTTGCTTGCTTTCGACACCAAGGCGTTTCAGAAACTTTTGAGTGAAATGCCGAAAGCAGAAGAGCGCGTGCACGCGCTGCTCGCTGCCCGCATCAAAGCCAATCTGAAGGTCGACTGATTCCTCGACTTCTTCAGTCGATTGAAATAGTTCCGTCTGCCGAGCGCTGCGCTCGCGAGCCAACAAGTTCGCTCGTCATCGCCGCATTCATGAAATCTGCATCGGAAGACCTTCCCCATGCACGGTGACCATTCGGTGTGCGCGTCGCAACAAGTGCGTGAGTCGGAACATCGGCGAACACGACGGTTACGCTTTCGATCGTGACATCGCCGGTCCAGACGTCGTCACATTCCACGCGAGGAAGCGCGTCGACTTCGGCCTGAGGGTTGGAGTGGCGGTATGCCCCGGCCTTGGGCGGAGTCGTTGACGCGATCAACACCGCGTGTTCGGTGGTGTAACCGCCATTGGCGGTGCAGAGACCGAATGCGCCCGAGTCTTTTCGCAACGTGTCGACCATCGTGGCGAGACCGTGTGTGAAGTAATTGTTATAGGGCCCTCCA
>JAEMTX010000305.1 GCA_016462055.1 Acidimicrobiia bacterium
GCCACCCCATTGGGAACACAAGTCACGTCATCGAGGTCAATGCTGAGAGCCACCGCGGCAGTCCCGTTCGCAGGAACCAACTCGTCATTCGCCTGCACCGGCGCAATGGGAACAAACGTCAACCCCACCATCACTGCCGACACCGCCAAAACCCCAATCAACCTGACGGCACTACGACCAGCACCACCACGCCCTGCACTCAGACCCCGCATTGATTTGCTCATTTCTGGGAGATGTATTTTTTCACTCTAAATAAAAATCTAGACCATTAGATGTATTCATACCTTCCCATTCAGGGATGGTCCGCCATCGGTTGTCGCCCCACCGAAAAGCGCATACGCGGCGTAAGGCTGCGGTTCCGGTAGCCAATTCCTTTAAGGCAAACCCGCATGCGGTATCGCAACTTCGACGACCTCGATAGCGCCATTGCGTTCGAGGGGCGCGTGGCGCGAGTCGGAAGTGGGCGCGGTCATGGCAAAGAGGTGTTTGCCTTCCGGTCCCCCGAGCATGCACGCGTAGGTCTTCATTGTTGTTTCGACTTCCGCGAGCACAGCGCCGCCTTCACTGATGCGCATGAGGCGCGGCGCAAGCGCATTCGCAATCCACACCGCACCTTCGGCATCAAGGCAAATGCCGTCGGGAGCGGCCATGTGCGCTGAAAGATCGGCCCATACGTGTCGGTTCGAAAGTGAACCATCGGGCGCAATGTCGAACGCAGTGAGTCGAAGCGCAAGCGTTTCGGCGACGATCATCGTCTTTCCGTCAGGCGTGATGACCATGCCGTTGGGAAAGATCAGACCATTGGAAGCAACGTTGATCGTTCCATCGGGATCAACCCGACACATCACCGTCGTGAGTGAATCGGGATCGGCGAAAAGCCCTTCGATCCCCTGCTCATCGAGAAACACCTCGAAATCGAAACCGAAGTTGCCGATATAGGCACGCCCTTGTTGATCGACGAGCAGATCGTTGGCGTGCCAAGTGAAGTGACCGCCAAGATCGGCATGCGTCGTCAGTTCGCTGCCGTCCCAACGCATGAGCTTGCGGTCAAGCATCGAGGTGACGAGCAGATCGCCGTTGGGCAACCATCCGAGACCAGAAGGCTGCGATTCCACTTCAACAATCCGATCGTCATTGCCACTGAGGTCAATGGCGTGCACTGCGTGGTCATAAAAGTCGGAATACCAAAGGCGACCCTCGTGCCAGCGAGGGCCTTCGCCGAAGAACAGGCCATCTCGAAGGATGGTGGTGCTCACGATGGAAGTTTGGCGTTCTTCACGACAGTGCGGAGGTTGACGGCATCGGCTTCAAGAATGTTGCCCTTGGCTACCGCGTCATCAAGCGATGCGATCCACGAAGTGTCGAATGCCGGGCGACCGTTCGGAAGTGCCCACGATGCAAACGCCGCGGGTGGGGCACCCGTCGTTGTGCCAAACAATCCGCAGAATCTGGAACCGGTTTGACCAAGTCCTGACAAGATCGCAACGGGAACATCGACATGTGGTGTGCGAATGCCGCCAGCGGCATTGCCCTTCGCGTCGAGTACAAAAGCACCGCTCGTGACGTCGAGCGGCGGACGCGACTCGGGAGCTTCACCAGTCCGGATCCATTTGTCGAGCGAGTTCAACGATGCACGCAAGACATAGGTATGCGGTCCGGCGTTGATTGGCGTCGAACATGAAATAACACCGCCGTAGATAGACGAGGGCGGGGTGAGCATCGCTTGGAACAACGCTGCATCCCCGACGCCGTCACCGTTGTCGGCATCGCCGATACCCAAGTTGTAAGCATCGGCATGCGCGGTGCCCGCGACTTCCCACGTGCGAATCAAGTCGGTATCGGGTTGGCGGGCGCCGATGAAGTTG
>JAEMTX010000008.1:0-17901 GCA_016462055.1 Acidimicrobiia bacterium
CTCCCACCCCATGGAGCCCGGCAGCGCCATCGGGCCAGCGTCCAATCGCAAGGTCAGGAATCTGGATATCGACCTGCCCTTCTCCGGCAACCGTGCGAACCTTGAATCCGAGACGATGCAGCGCGTCGATCCATGTGTCGGCCACGATGGAGACTCCATCGGTTCCTCCGAGCCTGAACGAAAGCACTGCGCACGTGGACATTGACACCAGAAGGGGACGAGGGTGACCGACGGGATCGACGGCGAAGGCCTCACGCTACCGGCCGATCCTGATGAGGTTCGGGCTGCGGCTCGCTCGGTCCTCGAGGCCAATTGGCGCCCCGAGGGATACACCGTTCCAAATGCGTCGGTGTATCCGTTCCAATGGTTGTGGGATTCCTGTTTCCACGCCATCACTTGGGCGGAGCTCGGCGAGCCAGAACGGGCCCGCAGCGAGCTGGCGCACGTGTTCCGCACTCAGAACTCCGAGGGGTTTGTTCCCCATGTTGATTACGAGTACTCACCCAACCATCACGGGGAATTCTGGAAGCGTGAAGGGCATTCCTCGATCACACAACCCCCGATGTTCGGTCATGCCATTGCTGAACTAGATCGTCGCAACATTGATGTCAGCGATCTCGTTGGGCCAGCGACTGCCGGACTCAACTTTCTCTTTGACACGCGGTCGCGCATCGATGGTCTGATTGCACTTTGTCATCCGTGGGAAAGCGGGGGCGATGATTGTCCGCGCTGGGATCACTGGTGTCCCGGTGGATGGAACGTGGATGATTGGCGCGAGATCAAAGGAACGCTTGTCGCATCAGTTGAACATTCGGCGCTCGGGTCGCCGATAGCGAACCCTGTGTTTGTTGTTGCCAGTTGTGGTTTTAATGCTTTGGTTGCATTCAATGCTTTCGAACTTGCAACCGTTACTGGCGATAGTGCGTTGATCAAGAATGCAAACGCAGTGGCAGACGTGTTGGCGACGCGCTGGGATGACGCGCTCGGAACGTGGATTGATGCCGGCGATTCAGAAGTTGACTCTGGCCGTGTGCGTTCCCTTGACGCGCTGCTCCCATTGCTCGTGGAGAGCAATAGTTCAGTAATTAAAAGGGTTTTTCCCGAACTTACTGACACTGCTTCTTTTGGCGGTCAATGCGGTCCTGCAGGAATGCACCGCGCTGAATCAACGTTCTCGGCGCGCACGTACTGGCGCGGACCAGCATGGCCGCAACTCACCTATCTCTTTTGGGTTGCTGCGCGACGCCATGGTCGAAATGATGACGCGCTCGCGCTCGCAGCCATGCTTACGCGCGGAGCCGAGACCTCATCGTGGGCCGAGTACTGGGACGCGAACGATGGAACTGGTTTGGGTGCAGCACCACAATCGTGGGCTGCGCTCGCTGCAGTTGTGCAGTCGCGCTGAACTTAAGAAGCGCGATTGAGTCGTGCCGCGGCAGCAGCTGCGGCTGCGTCTTCGCGTTCGATCTCGGCTGCAGTGAGAATTCTCACCGAACTGCCACCGGCTGGAGCGGGGCGTGGCGGCGGAACCAATGTGCTCGCCCGGATTGCGGGATCGAGAATTGTTCCGGAGATGCGAACCTCGCCCGTGAGATCGCGGGTGAGGGCAAGGTGGTTACGAGGATCGGGTACGACTTCGACGATGGACCACAGTGCTGCGTCGGCGCCGACGGGGAGACGAACGTCAGCGGAACGACCGGTCGTTCGAGTCGCGGAGAATTCTCCGGATCGACGGTTGGCAAGAAGAGCGATGACGAGGAGTACTGCGAGGAGGAGAGCAGCGGTCACGAGCACCATGAGACAAAAAGTAGAACCACCGCGCGTTGGGGTGGTGGATACTCTTCGGCGATGTTCGGCGGGGGCGTTTGTTGGCGAGCGCTAGCGCTTCGAGTCGCGGACTGAGCCGATGAGCTTGCCCTTTGGGTCGAACGCGGTGCAGCCGATTGTCTGGACTCCGCGGTTTCGCTGTTCCTCGGTCGGCAGCACCCACCCGAATTCAAGCGATGAACTCGGATAGGGAATCCCGATGTAGGTCTTGAACGCCGCGGGGCAGAGTTTTTTCGCAGCAACGGTGAACTGTTCGTTTGTTGGCGCGGGCGTCGGGGCAAGACCGGCATTGGGCACGGCGATGACCTCGTATTGGTGGGGAAGGTCGCAGTTGAGCCGAAGCATGACGTCCTTGTCGGACTTCATCGTGGCATCAGCAGTGGGAAGCGCCCGGGTCGTTACGGCCTTGCCTGTTGCCACAGAGCGCAGATCGATGCAGTCGCCCACTACCGGGCCATAGACGAAGGAAATTCGTCCGACCCCGGCTTCGGGTTCAAGGGTGGTGGTTGTGGTGGGACCAGGAGCCGCCGTTGTTGTGGTGCTCGATGAGGAAGAGGCCGAGGAACCCTTCGATGACGAGGAGCAGGCACCGAGCGCGATCGATGTGATCACGACAAGTGCGGCGAGGGTTGCGATCCGGCGGTGAGGGTTCGTCATTAGTAAGAGGCTGGCAGTAGTCGGGCAATGTTTGCGAAAGCGATGAACATCAACACCAAAACAATCGGTGTGCCGATCGCAGAGGTGGTGAGGAATTTCCAGTCTTTCCAGCGTGACACGCGTTGGGCACGTTTACGCAGCAGCGACGGAGTGAAGTAGCGGGCGAGCCACCAAGTGCCGAACCACGCAATTCCGGCAAGGAGCGACCAGAAGATTGCGGCGGGCCACGCAGATGAGTCTCCACCGGCGAGAGCGTCGGACGACGCGTCGGTGGTCACCCCGTCGGTAACCGGAACCGGAGTGGCCGGCGCCGGGTTTGAGATCAGTGTGGCTGTCACAACGATGCGCTGGGCAGCGCTGAATTTCGGGTGGCAGGCCATCAGCGTGAGGCGGTTGACGCCGGCTTGATCAAGGATCGAAAGGTCGTTGGGAGAAACGATGACATGACCCGAGGTGGATCCGTCTTTGGGATCGATCTGAGCATCGACCTTGTACGTGAACGTCCCTTGCAACGTCTGCGCAGTGATGATGTCGCCCGGTACGAGTTCGTCAATGCGATTGAACGGTGCTTGGTAGGTAGTGCGGTGGCCTGCGACTGCGGCGTTGCCTGGCTGACCCGGAAGTGGTGTCTGTGGGAAATGACCAGGGCCCTCTTGCAGCCACTTGAGGTCGACGCCCTGCACCATGATGAAGTCAGAGTCGATCTTCTTGATCGTGAGGCGGGCGATGGGATCGCCAGGTTGAGGAATGGGAAGATCACTGGGCGCGGTCACGATGGGCAGTTGCGTCGCCGAAGTTGCGGGCTCTGAATACTGTGCGATCTGTGATTCGAATTCTTTCGTGAGGGTGTCTTGGGCACGGGCAGTTGCGAACCCGGTCCCCCAGAGTTGGTAGGCGACGAAGAGGAGGATGACGACGCCGGCTCGCATCATGAATCGACCGATTGCGCCCACGACGCTCCAGAACTGCACGGGCGAACCCTAGCGAGGGTGGTCGCTTGGTCTTCTTGCGGGGCAGGCCGCTACCCTCAAGGCACCCCATGGAGCACGACCACCCCACTTCCCGGTCCGGGACAGAGCCCGTGGTCCACCTCCGCGGGGCGGTGGCCCTTCTCGGCCGATTCCCCGCCCTTGCCGGTGTCGATCTTGATGTCGATCGCCGCCGAATCGTGCTCTTGCGCGGAGCGAATGGCGCAGGAAAGACGACGCTCTTACGAGCGCTCGCCGGTCTCGTTCCGATCTCCGCGGGTGAGGCCGTTGTTCTCGGTGTTGACCTTCGCGTCGATCGCCAGTCGGTTCGCCATCGTGTGGGATTGCTTGCTCATGGCACCGGCCTCTATGACGAACTCAGCGTTGCCGACAATGTGCGATTTTGGACGCTTGCTGCTGGCGCCGTCCTTGCCGATGCCGAATCGGCGATGGTTCGTCTTGGTCTAGATGGAAGGTTGAGCGATGTTTCTGTTGGTCGCCTTTCCACAGGTCAGCGTCGCCGCACCTCGCTTGCATGTTTGATCGCTCGTCGGCCCGAACTTTGGCTGCTCGATGAACCGCATGCAGGTCTCGACAAAGAAGGTCGCGACGTCGTCGATGAACTCGTGCGTGACGCGGCCGCCGCGGGGGCGACGATCATTCTCAGTTCACACGAACTGGATCGAGCGATTGACCTAGCCGACGAAATCGTGACGCTTGGCGGCGGAGTTGCTCTCGACGATTCGGGCGCGGGCGGTGATGGCAATGTTGCATGACGCATGGCTGATTGCTCGCAAAGACCTCAAGCTTGAGATCCGATCCAGAGTTGCGCTGAATCAGGTTGTCCCCTTCGCGCTTTTGGTTCTCGTTCTCTTCGCCTTTGCTCTGGATCCCGATCGTGGCCTTCTCGAAAAGGCCACTCCGGGTCTCTATTGGATCGCGGTGTTGTTCAGCGGGCTCCTGGCGATGCAGCGGTCGTTTGCGGTCGAGGCCGCCGATGGTGTGACCGATGCCCTTCGACTTTCCGGCCTTGCTCCAGAGGGCATTTTTCTCGGTAAGACCCTCTCTGTGGCGGTTCAGTTGCTGGTGCTTGAAGTGCTGCTTGGCGTTGGGGTTGCTGTCCTTTACGGCACGTCAATCACGGGCTGGCTTCTCCTTCTAGCGACGATCGTGGTCGCGACCGCGGCCATCTCGACCGCCGGTACCCTCTTTGGCGTTGTGGCTGCGGGTCTCCGAGTTCGTGAAACCCTCTTGCCACTCCTACTGTTGCCAGTACTCGCTCCGGTGTTAATCGGATCGACTCGAGCCTTCGAGGCAGCACTCAGCGGAACTCCGTCAGAGGGCTGGCCGTGGGTTGGGTTGATGAGTGTGTTCGCCGCTGTGTACGTGGTGGCCGGAATTTTCGGATTCGGCCCCTTGATGGAGGAATCGTGACCACCGAGACCGCCGGGCCGCTTGGGGCCAGCGACAGCGGGCCCACCTCCACTGGCTCGCGCACCACATTGATTCTCGGCATCGTGACGCTTTTCGCTTTGGGTGTTCTCGTGCTCTTCGGACTCATCCTCAGTCCTGCAGAAGAGAATCAGAGTGATGCAGTCCGCATCATGTACGTACACGTTCCCTCCGCAACGCTTTCGTATGTCGGTTGTTTCCTGACCGCTATTGGCTCGGCGGTCTTCCTCTGGCGAAAGTCGCGATGGTGGGACCTCGTCGCTTACGCCAGCGCCGAAGTTGCCGCGCTGTTCACCGCATTCACGCTCGTAACGGGAATGTTGTGGGGTCGCCCCACTTGGGGAGTGTTCTGGGTATGGGATGCGCGTCTGACCTCTGAAGCAATGCTCATGCTTCTTCTGCTCGGATATCTCGCGGTGCGAGGCATCGCTGCCGATTACGAGGTGCGAGCCAAGCGTGCCGCCATCGTGGGCTTGCTGCTTGTTCCGAATGTTTTCATCGTCCGCCAGTCAGTGCAGTGGTGGCGGACGCTGCATCAGACACCAACGCTTTCCCTCTCCGGGGCAGAGATTCAGGGCTTGATGCTCTTTTCTCTCTTCACCGGCTTCATCGCGATCACCCTTTCCTTCATTTGGATGGTCATTCACCGATTCCGTGTCGCTTGGCTCGAAGAGCAGGTCGATGCCGAAGGTCTTGACACCGCAATTGCCGACCGACGTGCTGAAGGGGTGGTCTCGTGAGCAATTCTTTGATCCTCGCTGAAGCCACCGGAACTTGGCCTTACGTAGCGGCGGCTTGGGCTGTCGTGTTTGGCGGCATGGGCGCCTACGCGTTTGCGACCGTTGTGCGTGGTCGCCGGTTGAGCAAAAAAGTTTCACCGGAGAAGCGTCGATGGAGCTGACCCCGCGTACTGGCCCAGATTCAGAAGGCGGCGACGATGCGGTTTCCGTGGTGCGCGGAAAACGTCGCGTGAGTCTTCCGGCCATGGCGCTCTTGGTTGCAGTTGTTGCGATTGGTGGTTTCGTGATGGTCAATGCGCTCGGAAGTGCCACCACCTTTTATCGAAATGCCGATGAAGCAGTTGCCCAACGCGAATCACTGGGCGTGAAGCGTTTCCGATTGCAGGGAACGGTCGTTCCGGGGACCATCGCTCAAACCGGTGAAGGTGTGACTTTTGAGATTTCGTATAACGGAGTTCCAATCACGGTTCACCATGTTGGTGATCCGCCGGAAATGTTCAAAGAGAATCAAACGGTTCTTCTCGAAGGTCACTTCGATGCCGATGGCACGAACGCCTATGACTCCGATCTCATGATCGTGAAGCACAGCGAGGTCTACAAAGAGAAGGAACAAGAACGCCTCAAGGAGGCCGAGGTGAACGGGCAGGTCCCAGTCACCACAATGCGGAGCGGCTCGTGAACCTCGCACTCGGAAGAGCGGGAGTCACTCTTGGTCTTGCTGCTGCCGTCCTCGGGGTAATCACCGTTGGGTATGGACTTCTCCGCAAACGGCCCGATCTTGTTCGTCTTTCGCGTTGGTATGCAGCGCTGGTCTTTCTCGGTGGATTTGTCGCCGCGTGTGCGATGGAGAGCGCGTTAATTACCCGAGACTTCACCGTGAAGTACGTCGCTGAAAATGGATCAACAAAGACCCCGGCGCTCTACAACTTCGCAACCATGTGGGGAGCGCTTGAAGGATCAATCATTTTGTGGGCGCTTATTCTCGGCGGGTATCTCGTTGCGGTCGTGCTGAAGTTCCGCAAACGGCTGGCCGATCCACTGGTGGGTTGGGCTGTCTTAACGATGCTCATTGTTTGTGTGTTTTTCTTCGGGCTCATGGCCGGACCTGCGAATCCATTCACGGGTTTCTCGCCACCCGCTGGCTTCGACGGGCCGGGGCCCAATCCATTGCTGCAGAACAATCTGTTGATGGCGTTTCATCCGCCAATGCTCTACCTCGGTTACGTCGGATTCACTGTTCCATTTGCGTTTGCAATCGCCGCGCTCATCACCGGTCGCGTTGGCGAGGGATGGTTGCTTGCAACCCGCCGATGGACTTTGATCGCGTGGGGTTTTCTCACCGTCGGCATCATTCTTGGTTCGTGGTGGTCCTATGAAGTGCTGGGTTGGGGTGGCTATTGGGCCTGGGACCCCGTCGAAAACGCGTCGTTGCTCCCGTGGCTCACAGGTACCGCGTATTTACACTCGGTCTTGGTGCAAGAACGACGTGGCATGTTGCGGGTGTGGAACATCTCGCTGTTGTGCGCAACATTTGCGCTCACAATTCTCGGCACGTGGATTACTCGTTCCGGAGTGCTCGAGTCAGTGCACGCATTTACAACGTCCAGTATTGGAATCGCTCTGATCAGTTTCTTTGCACTCATTGTTTTCTCCACGGTGGGACTCATCGGTTGGAGAGGTGACCGGCTTCGATCGCCAGGGCGTATCGATTCACCGCTATCGCGCGAAGGGGCGTTCTTGGCGAACAACGTTCTGTTCGCCGCTTTCGCTTTCGTCATCTTGTTAGGAACGTTGTTCCCGCTAGCGGTCGAGGCATTGAACAACGATCGGGTGTCAGTGGGAGTGCCGTATTTCAATCGCATGACCATGCCCATCGGGTTGACATTGCTCTTCCTCATGGCGATCGCACCGGTGTTGCCGTGGCGCAAAGCAAGCGCGGAGCTTCTTCGTCATCGCTTGATCTGGCCCGCATGGATCGGCGTCGGATCAATGGTCTTCTCAGTCGTCGTTGGTGCGCGCGGATTCATTCCAGTTTTGGCCTTTGGCCTCGGAGGTTTCGCCGCCGGGTCGGCTGGACGTCAGATCGCCCTTGCGACTCGTCGTCAGGGATGGCGCGGATTCGTCGGTCGAGCAAATGGCGGGATGGTTGTTCACCTCGGCGTCATCATCATTGCGATGGCATTTGCCGCGAGCTCGAGTTACGTGCGCCAAGCAGAGTTCACGCTCACTCCGGGACAATCGGCGGAGTTCGCGGGGCACACGCTTGTCTATGAAGGCCAGAACAGAAAGCAGGAGTCGGCAAAGATTGTCGATCAGGTCTTGATCCGTATCGATGGAACTGGTCCGTGGGCTCCGTCGCTCAATAAGTTTGCGAATGGAAATCAGACCATTGGTACGCCGTCGGTTCGGTCGACATTCAAAGATGACGTCGCACTGTCGGTGATCGATATCAGAGATGGCGAGAACGGTTCAGTCACTATTCGAGTGACGGTGCAGCCGCTCATCATCTGGCTCTGGATCGGCGGCGGCGTGATGGCGTTCGGAACACTTCTTGCTGTCTTCCCAGGACGACGACGAAATCCTCTTGATGCAGTGTCGGCGCCATTGGCGATGGAACCGCCAAAGGAACCGACCGGAGTAACCCCATGACGGCCGCGTCGGGAGAATTCGTTCCGCCGCGCGGTGGTAGCAAACTCGCTCGCAACGCCGCAATCATCGTTGGCATCTTGTTAGTTGGGCTGATTGCACTCCTTGCCACGCGCGGGACAAGCACACCGATCTCGAGTCGCGTTGTTGGTCAAGCGGGGCTCGATTTTTCGGGAACGACACTCGACGGCTCAACGTTTCGCATGGCCAATCATCGAGGCGAGTGGGTGCTCGTCAATTTCTTTGCAACCTGGTGCACTCCCTGTCGACTCGAAAATCCGCAGATCCAACAGTTTGTCGATTCTCACAAGGCCGACCCGGTAAAAGTGGTAAGCGTCGCGTTCTCTGACGATGCGGCTTCGATTAGCGCGTATTGGGTGAAGGAACGCAATACCTGGCCCGTGATTTCCACTGATACCGGATTGATTGGACTTGATTACGGCGTCACCAAAGTTCCTGAGTCGTACATGGTTGCTCCGAGTGGTCTTGTTGTTGCCGGATTCTTTGGTGGCGTGACTGCATTAGATCTCGACACGGTCATTGCTGACAATGGCGGGATGGCCGTGGCCGGGGTGGGGGCAAAATGAGTTCGTTGATCGCGAAAGGTTTTCCGCTCCGCCGCTGGGGCCCATGGATCGCTCTCTTCGTCGTCGCTGTCGGAGTTCTCTCAATCGCTACGTTCGGCACGCTGTCTGCGCCCACCGCACAAGACAGAGTGAGCACGATCTCCAATTCGGTGAAATGTCCGGTGTGTTCGGGCGAATCCGTTGCTGCATCAAACGCCCCGGCCTCTCAAGAGATTCGTCGCCAGATCGCCGAACAAGTGCAACAAGGCCAGACCGACGAGGAGATCCGCTCGTTCTATGCTGCGAAGTACGGGCAAGGGATTTTGCTGACGCCATCGGCATCGGGTGTGAATGCACTCGTGTGGATCCTTCCAATCGTTGCATTCGCCATCGGTATCGCAGCCTTGGCGATTGTGTTTCGACGATGGTCAACGATGCCGGCGGAACGGGCGACCGACGAAGACAGGGAACTTGTCGACTCTGCGTTGCGGGCGGAAGCAGATGACTCCGATATCGATAACGATCCTCACGGCGAGGGAGCATCTCGGTGACAACGCCCACTGGTGGTGGCGGAACCGCAGCTCGTCGAGCGGCACGTGAATCGTTGGCGATAGAAGGCCAGAAGCCGGCGCCCAAAAAATCGGTTACGAGCGCACCGCGGCGTCGCGATCTCGATCCCGATGTTTTGGTTGCGCTTGAAGAGGAACGAGATTTCCTCCTTCGCTCTTTGCAAGACCTCGAGCGCGAGCATGCAGCGGGCGATGTCGACGATGCTGATTTCGAAGAACTAAAGGATGACTACACCGCTCGCGCTGCTGCGGCGATCCGCGCTGTCGAAGATCGCAATGCCTCGGTAAAAGCGTTAAGGCCGCAACGGGATTGGAAGCGAACTGCACTCGCATTGGTCGTCGTTGGGTTCGTTGCCGTTGGTGCTGGTTGGGTGGTCTTTCGCAACGCCGGAACTCGAGCTCCTGGGCAAGGACTCACTGGGGAAGCCCGCCAAGACAGCGCCAACCTCATTTTGCAAGCGCAGGGACTCACCGGTCAGGCCCAAGCATCGCTGCAGGCAGGCGATTCGGCGAAGGCTTTGAAGCAGTTTGAAAACGCAGTGCAGGCCTACGACAAGGCGTTGCAGCTTTCTCCCACCAACGTCGAGGCGATGACCTACCGCGGTTGGGTAATGCACACGATCGCGTTAAGCAGTGAGCCTTCTGTCGGGGCTCAGTTCGATGTAAAGGCGCGGGAGTATCTCAACGAAGCGATCGCAACTGACCCCACCTATTCAGACGCCCGAGTGTTCCGAGCGATTTTGGAACGCAACGCTGGCGAGTGGGCTGCAGCCAAGATCGATCTCGATGCAATCGACATGAATGAGATTCCGTTGTACATGACGCAGATGGTCAATAGCGTCAAAGACGATGTCGCTGCACGTCGTACGAGCTAAATCCTCTTACTTTGACGGCGGAACATAACGGCCATGGAAGGGTCGGCCGTTTCGCATTTCGATGATCCACGTCGAACCCTTTTGATCGATCAGTGGGTCGTCTGTGTCCATGCCGTCGGCAACGAGCCTGCGCAGAAGGCGGGGGATGACGTCACCATGGCTGCAGACCACCCCGTCATCGTCATTGAGTGCGAGTAGCAAGCGATAGGCGATCTCGTCGTCGGCACCTTCGGCGAACGCGTCTGAAGTTTCGATCGTGAGATCAAATTTGGTTTCGAGTGGTTGCACGGTCTGCATGCACCGCACGTAGGGGCTCGAGACGACGCGTCCAACCAGGATGTCACCGACGACTGCAGTGAGCGCTTGGGATTGCTTGATCCCACGATCGGACAAAGGCCGCAGGCGATCATCAGTTGCCCATTCCGAACGTTTGCCGGCATGGGCATGACGGAGGAGGAAGATTGTCACCCCGATAATGTAGTCAACCAAACGCCGTTAGTTTTCGCGACGACTAATGCGTAGTCGAATGGCTACTGAGCAAGGGATCGAAGGTCGTGCAGAACTTGGGGTAGTTCTTGGCAGAGGGCATCGATGTCAGAGCTAGTGGTGTTGTGGCCGACCGAAACCCTTAGCGACCGCTGAGCGTCGACGCCCATAGCCTCAAGTACTGGTGACGGTTCAAGTCCTTCGGAAGCACACGAACTCCCTGAATGCAGCGCAATGCCGCGGCGGTCGAGACCGAGGACGACTCCCTGAGGTTCAACGCCGGCGACTCCGAGACAGACGAGATGGGGTAGGCGGAGATCCGGATTGGCGGGACCGAGAAGCGATACGCCGTCGATCGCTGTCAGATTGCTCACGGCTGTTGCCAGTAATTGGCGAGCGGTAGCCGATTCTGCGGCGAGTGTTGCCGCATCGAGTTCTTGGGCCGCGGCACCAAAGGCGATCGCTGCCGCGATGTTCTCAAGACCAGCGCGTCGTGCTCGTTCTTGTTCACCACCGGTGAGAAGAGGTTCGAGTCGCAATCCCTGGCGGATCCATAGTCCGCCGATTCCACTGGGTCCGCCAAACTTGTGACTGCTGAACGAAAGAAGATCGATGCCGAGTTCGCTTGGTACGACTGTGACACGACCTACAGCTTGGGCTGCGTCGACATGTAGGAGGATTCCGCGGTCATGGCACGCGCCGGCGATCTCGCGTAACGGTTGCAACGTGCCGACTTCGTGATTTCCCCACTGCAGGTGCGCGAGCGAGGTCGAGGGTGTAAGCGCAGCAATGAATTCGTCGACATCGATGCGAGCAGTGGGGTCGACGCCCACGACCGTGACGGAACCGCCAAATGCTGTCGCAAACATCTCGCTTGATCGGCGAACGGCGGAGTGTTCGACAGCTGAGTGCACGACGTGTGGTGTGGTTCCTGTGTTCGCGCTGCGGCGAACTGCGCCCCACGTTGCGGAAGCGATGGATTCGGTCGCGCCGCTGGTGAAAATGATTTCTCGTTGTTTTGCTCCAAGAAGACTGGCGATCTGCTCACGAGCATTTTCGAGGAGCACCCGGGCGGTCATGCCTTCTTGGTGGATACGACCTGGATCACTGATCGATGCTTGTTCCAGCATCGACTGCGCCTCGGTAAAGGCATCGTGCGCTCGCTCACGGAGTGGTGAGCTCGATGCGTAGTCGAGGTAGTGGCGGGCCACGACGGTCAGGCTTCGAGTGATGTGATGCACACATCGTCGCCCATGGGCTTCGACGACTCGAGTGCGATCGTGGCATCGCCACCGTGAAGTTCGGCAACCATGCCTTTCATCATTCCGCGGTCAACGGCGCAAATGACGGGATTCGCCATAACCGCATCGCCGAAAGGGCAGTGCTCGGACACGATTCGTAGTTCGTTATTGCGGCGTTCAGCGTGCGCCGCGAATCCCTGGGCAGTGAGCGCGTCGGCAACCGTTTGCAAGATTGCTTGAATTGACTGGTTGCGATCGACTCCTTCGCCGAGGCGTTGCGCCATGACGCGGCCGTATTCGATACCGACCTCTTCGGCCATTGCCTCGGCCTGATCGCGCGGAAGCATCTCGAGCGCGCGCCCCAGGAGTGTGATCAACACATCGTCGTGGCGAACGGGAAGATCGAGATGATCGCCCTTTGTGGTCGCGGTGTAGCGCTTGGATGGGCGACCGGCGCCGGTGCCACCGCGGGCAACAGCGACTTCGAGGTACCCACCAGCGGTGAGTTTGTCGAGATGGTGGCGAGCTACGTTGGCATGGAGATCAAACTGGGTGGCCACCGCGCTGGCGGTAACTCCGGCCTCAGAAGCTCGGGCGAACAGGTAGATCTCGCGGCGAGTGGGATCGCCAAAAGCCGATGTAATGGCCGTAACCACCGAACTGAATTCGGTCGGACTGAGGGTCGCCTGTTCCACCTCGGTATTCTACCTATTGCCGTAGGAGAAATTCCCCAACCCGAAGCGAGACCCCCTAAATGTCCATCACAGATGCCGATGTCATCGAGGTACTTCGCCCCGTTGAAGACCCCGAACTGCACCGAAGCATCGTCGATCTCGGGATGGTTCGCGGCATCGCGATCGATGGCCCCGTCGTGGCCATCCAGATTGCGCTCACGGTTGCTGGCTGTCCTTTGCGCAACGAAATCCAAAATCGAGTTACGAATGCAATCGTTGCGCTCGATGGAATCGATCGCGTCGATCTTGATTTCACTGTCATGACCGATGAAGAACGCGCTGGTATTCGCGAACTCCTTCACGGTGATCCTGCATCGACTGCGGGAACAAATCAGGCTCACGGTCATGCCGAAGGTCGGGTGATTCCTTTTGCAGACGCGTCGAGCTCAACGCGTGTCTTGCTGATTGCTTCAGGTAAGGGTGGTGTCGGCAAATCATCGATCACTACGAACCTTTCAATCGCGCTCGCACAACGCGGGCACAAAGTTGCAGTTGTCGACGCCGATGTATGGGGTTTCTCGATTCCGCGCATGTTGGGCGTCGATCACACACCCACGATCATTGACGAGATGATTGTTCCGCCCGAGGCGCATGGCGTTCGGTGCATCTCCATGGGTTTCTTTGTCGAGGAAGATCAGCCCGTCATCTGGCGTGGACCGATGTTGCACAAAGCGCTTGAGCAGTTCCTCACCGATGTCTTTTGGGACGAACCAGATTTTCTTCTTGTTGATCTTCCGCCTGGAACCGGCGACATCGCGTTGTCGATTGCACAGTTCCTCCCGCGTGCCGAGCTCTACGTCGTCACCACGCCGCAGCCGGCCGCGCAGAAGGTTGCACAACGCGCAGCCTTCATGGCCGAAAAGGTGAACATCGAAGTCAAGGGTGTGATCGAGAACATGTCGTGGTTCACCGGTGACGATGGCAAGCGCTACGAGTTGTTCGGAGCGGGTGGCGGAGCCGAATTGGCTGAGCGCCTTGGTGTTCGCTTCGTCGGCCAGGTTCCGTTGGTGACTGCCCTTCGTCAGGGATCTGACGACGGCAACCCGATCGTGGCCGTGGATCCCGAGAGCGAGGCTGCGCTCGCCATTCGAGCGCTCGCCGAGGTTATTGACCTTGAACTCGCTCCCACCCGGCGCTACAACGCCGGTCTGAAGTTGCTGGGATAACAGCTCGGTCTCGCGACCTAGCATGAGGCGCCGGCCATCAGGTCGGTTTCGTACAGGAGGAACTTCGTGGACGTCCGCATCGGTGTGCAACAGACACCCAAAGAAATCGAAATAGAGATGGCGTCCAGTGTTGACCGCGCTGAAGTCCGTGCATCGATCGACGCTGCACTGGCCGATGCCACAAGCGTCCTCTGGTTAACCGATCGCCATGGCCGTGACATTGCTGTTCCATCAGCAAAAATCGCCTATGTCGAATTGGGATCCTCCGACGGCGAACGCCGGATCGGTTTCGGCGCGGGCTGATCCCGACGCCCCACGTCAATGGCAAATTTGGCGGAGCTCGCCCAGCAACGGTCGCGGCTCACGTCGGCAGAAACAGATCATCTTCAGCGTTTGCTTGGGACCTGGGGTCTACTCGCTGACCTGAGTTTCTCTGACCTCATGTTGTTCGGTCGCGATCGAAGTGCCGACGACGAGCATTCAATGGTTGTTCTCGGACAGATTCGGCCGACCACAAGCCAGACGCTTTTTACAAACGACTGGGTTGGTCGCGTCGTCACAGCGGCCGAACGTCCACTTGTGGGCGAAACCTTCGCAACCGGCGAGGTCTCCGAAGGCGAGATTCCTCCGGGTGCTACCGAAGATCTCATTCGTGAAACCTGCATTCCCGTTCAGTTTGGCGGACGCACGATTGCAGTACTCACCAAAGACGCGAACCAGTACGTTGCCCGTCAAGACGGAGTTCTTGAACGCACCTATCTCGATGTGTTCAATCGATTTGCAGAGATGGTTGCAGCGGGGGAATTTCCATTCCCTGGCGAAGATGAACGTGGCGTCGTCATGCCGCGGGTTGGCGATGGCGTGATGGTGCTTGACGCTGATGAACGAGTGCACTTCGCTTCGCCCAATGCGATTTCTGCGCTGCATCGAATTGGCGTTCATGCGAATTCAGAAGGCGAACGATTTGGCGAACTCGGATTGCCAGATACGCCAGTGCGCGCGGCATTCACGCTCGCCCGGCCGACTGCAGAAGAAATTGGACGCGGTCCAGATGTCACGATCTTGTTGCGCATCATTCCGCTTGTGTCTGAAGAACGAGTGACCGGGGCACTGGTGCTCATGCGAGATATTTCGGAACTCCGTCGCCGTGATCTCATGTTGCTGTCGAAAGATGCGACCATTCGTGAAATTCACCACCGGGTGAAAAACAATCTGCAGACGATCTCTGCGCTCCTGCGATTACAGGGGCGGCGCTTGTCCTCGCCGGAGGCAAAGGCTGCGGTGGAAGAGTCGGTTCGTCGGATCCGTTCAATTGCGCTGGTGCACGAAACGCTCTCGCTCACGATTGGTGACGATGTTCCTTTCATTGAGATCGTCCGCCCGTTGGTACGGATGGTGGAAGAAGGGCTCATCTCGCCAGAGCGTCCTATCCGGTTCTCGGTTGTCGGAGACGGCGGCATTCTTCCTGCCGATGTCGCAACACCGCTTGCGGTGGTGCTCACTGAACTTCTGCAGAACGTTGTCGACCATGCTTTTCCGTCTGGTCCGACCGATGATGCGACGGTGTCTGTGGAGCTCGAGAACACCGGAACGAGGTTGCGGGTGACCGTGACCGACAATGGTGTTGGCACATCGTCAGGCTTCACCATCGATGACAGCACCGGATTGGGGCTCTCAATCGTTCGTACGCTTGTCACGACCGAATTGGGTGGAACCATCGGTTTCTCAGCTGGCGAAGGAACGCCGGGCCGCCCAGGCACCGTTGTGCGCATCTCGGTGCCTGTTCGTCGTTGAACTCTTGCACTCGGCGGAAAACGACAACGACCTCCCCGTAGGGAGGTCGTGGGAGTGAGTCAGTGACTCAAGGCGGGGGGCTCAGGATGCCTTACGGCGAGCGGCGAGCCACTGGCGACGCAGTTTGCGACGTTCTTCTTCTGAGGTGCCACCCCAGATGCCAGAGTCTTGGTTCGTGGCGAGAGCGAAGTCGAGGCAGGGCTGGCGAACTTCACAGTCAGTGCATACCGACTTGGCGTTCTCGATCTGTTCAATTGCCGGGCCGGTGGTGCCGACTGGGAAGAAGAGGTCGGGATCGGTGTCGCGACAAGCGGATTCATCTCGCCAATCATCGGTGATTGTGTTCAGGGTCATTGAATAGGGCGCGGTCAGGGCCACGGTTCCTCCAGGATCAGGGGACACGAAGCGGTTTTCCAGCCGATCCGTGCGATGTGTGCTCATGCCACCTCTCCGCACCGTGTGAATCAAGAAGTGATTCGAACGGACCCGGACGTGTGTGGCTGAGGGGCGAGAACGTAGCGGTGGCCCGAAGCACGCGCAAGGGGTTCTTTGCAAATGCTGAGGTCAGAGCCCGCGATGCCGGGGTGGGTCGGATGTCTGCGAATCATTTGTGACAAATGACACGGAAAGAACACTGGTGAAGTTTGATCAAAACCTTGGCTGCGATCGGCCTACGGTGGGCAAATGGCATTGGTAGTGGCGCATCGGGGTGCTTCGGCGGCAGTTCCGCCGGGCAATACGGTCGAGGCGTTTGTCGAAGCGGTCGCACAAGGCGCTGATTGGGTGGAACTCGACGTCCACCTCACTGCTAACGGTGAGGTCATTGTTCATCACGACCCCGTTTTGGCCGATGGTCGCGTCATAGGTGAGTTGATGCTCGATGAACTGCCCGAATCCATCCCCACGCTTCGCAATGTGTTCCGTTCGTGTTCGCCACTCGGGGTGAATGTTGAAATCAAACCTGATGGCTTGGCGTCGCTTCGACCGCTTCTTATCGAACGCGTTGTGGAGCTTCTTGTTTCTTTCGATGAAGAACGCGAATTTCTGGTCACGTCGTTTGATCACGACATCGTTGATGAAGTGCGGGCGTTGGCCCCGACACTTCCCACTGGGCTCCTTAATGCTGACGGGGGGTCACTTGAGTCTGATCTGGAGCGTGCAGCGCGCGACGGGCACGTCGCGATCAATCCTTGGCATGGTTTCGTCGATCGGAAGTTTGTCGACCGAGCGCACGCGCTTGGGGTTGCGGTGAATGTTTGGACCGTCGATGGAGAGCAAGAGATTCGTACTCTTTCAGGGGTCGGAGTCGACGCGATTATTACGAATGTCCCAAGATTTTGTCGCCAAGTCCTCAGTCAGGAGTAGTTCGAGGAATAACTAACGACAAAGCGTCAGGTACATAGCGAAGTTCGAGGTGCTCGACGTCGCCGAGATAGTCGCCGTCGACCTGGTGCGGGACCGGTCCGTAGCCATCGATTTCTATGTGAGTGACATCAGAGTGAAAAGATACGTTGCGATCATTTCGCAGACGTTTTCCTGAGCCAAGCGTTGAAGAAAGTATGCGCGCGAGAGGAATTGTATCGAGAGTTCGCAATGTCAGGATGCTGAGCGGTCGATCCAGAGTGGCTTCGGGAGCAATGGTGAACGGCCGAGTTCCAATGAAAGTGTACGGATCCGTATTGAGACAGATCGTAAGCATCGCGTCATCGACTGTCGGTTTACCTTCGACGCGCACTGCAAAATGAGATCGCTTGCGGTCGTACTTTCGAATCCATGTGTCGAATGCTGCCCAGCCAAAGAGCGCGTGGTTTGCCCACCGCTTCAGCGAGCCGCGACGTTCAACTTCCGCGACTACGGCTGCATCAAAACCGATGCCGACATGGAAAAGGAAATAGCGACCATTTACAGATCCGAGACCGATGCGCTTGATCGACCCCTGGGCAAGTGCATCGAGTAGCGCTCCGGTCGCCTCGATCGGATCATCGGGAAGACCCAGTGTGCGAGCGAACACGTTGGTCGATCCTCCGGGTACCGCAGCGAGAGCGGTTGAGGTTCCGGCCAGGCCGTTTGCTGCTTCGTTCAACGTGCCATCTCCGCCGAGTACGACAACGACGTCGGTTCCGTCCGTGGCGGCCGATGCTGCCAACCGCGTGGCATGGCCGCGCCGTGTCGTCTCGGCA
>JAEMTX010000008.1:17911-25114 GCA_016462055.1 Acidimicrobiia bacterium
GCGAGGGCTTTGGCAATGACCACCCGTCCCCGGGCAGTGACCGAAGAGGCCGAAGGATTGACTATGAGCAGCAGCTTCACAAGGTCTTGGACCGTAGCGGAGGCCCGAAGGTGACGTCGTGGCCCGTCTCCTCAAAGAACGTTGTCGTGTGATTTGGCCCCGACCCCATTCTGCGGGCAGGATTCGAACCATGAACGTTGTCGTTTGTGTCAAACAGATCCCGGACCCGGCTGATCCCGGAGCGTTGGATCCCACTACTAAAACCCTGAAGCGAGACGGCAAGCTCATCCTCGACGAATCTGATTCGTACGGTGTTGAGATGGCGCTGCAACTTGTGACTACTGCCGGTGGCGGTGAAGTCACGCTCGTTTCTATGGCTCCTAATGGTGAAGTGTCTGGTCTTCGTACGGCGCTGGCCATGGGTGCGGCCAAGGCCATTCTCGTCAGTGACGGTGCACTCGCTGGTAGCGATGCACTCACCACTGCCAAGGTGCTCGCCAAAGCCATTCAGCGTGTCGAAGGTGCAGACCTTGTTCTCACTGCGACCGAATCAAGTGACGGTTACACCGGCACGGTTCCCGAGCAGATCGCTGGTCTGCTCGACCTTCCGTCGGTCACCTTCGCCAAGTCGATCAGTGTTGAAGGCAGCACGGTCAAGATCCAGCGTCAGACCGAAGCCGGTTACGACGATGTCGAATGCCCGCTTCCTGCGCTTGTGTCGGTGACTGCTGGTGTTGTGGAACCTCGCTACCCGTCCTTCAAGGGCATCATGGCGGCGAAGTCCAAGCCGGTCGACACGCTCACCGTTGCCGACCTTGGTCTCGACGCCAGTCAGGTCGGTTGGGCCGGTGCTGGTCAACAGATCGTGTCCATTGCCCAAGCCCCCGCCCGCGAGGCTGGTGAAGTCTTCGAGGATGACGGCACCGCCGTTGAGAAGATCATCGCCTTCCTTGACGATCTCAAGGTTCTCTAGGAGGAATTAATCATGGCTCTTTCGAAGATTTGGGTGCTCGCCGAAGCAACTGACGGCAAAGTCACCACCACCACACTTGAACTACTCACCAAGGCTCGTTCACTCGCCGACACGGTCGAAGCGATTTACTCCGGTGGCGACGCCGACGCGGTTGCTGGCCAACTCGGTGAGTACGGAGCGTCAAAGGTCTACACAACTGGCGATCTTGCTGGTGCACTCCCGGGCGTTCCGGTCTCAGGTGCAATCGCTGCATTGGTCGATGGCGGCAACGCCCCCGACGCGATCATCGCGGCCACGTCCTATTACGGCCGTGACATCTCTGGTCGACTTTCGGTAAAGCTCGACCGCACGGTCATCACGAACAACACCGACCTTGAGGTCGACGGGTCAAGCCTCGTAACGACTGAGCCCGTGTTTGGTGGAACTACGGACGTGAAGACAACCTTCACCGCTGCTGGCCCCCACCTTGTGCTGGTGCGTCCGAAGTCGTTTGTTGCCGAGTCCGCTGGTGGCGGTGCTGCCGCAGTCGAGACCATCGCCGTTCCCGACGGTGGCAAGAGCGCTGGAGCAAAGGTCATCACTCGTCACGTTGAAGAGCGTGAAGGCCCGTCGCTCGACGAAGCCGCCGTCGTCGTTTCTGGCGGCCGTGGTTTGGGCGAGCAAGAAAAGTACGCCCTTATCGAAGAGTTGGCCAAGCTTCTCGCCGCCGCCCCTGGTGCATCACGCGCCATCGTCGATGCTGGTTGGGTTCCCTACAGCTACCAGGTTGGACAGACCGGCAAGGTCGTTAAGCCAACGGTGTACATCGCTGCCGGTATTTCCGGTGCGACTCAGCACATGGTTGGCATGAAGGGTTCTAAGAACATCATCGCCATCAACAAAGATGCCGAAGCGCCGATCTTTGCGGTCAGCGACCTCGGAATCGTCGGCGATGTTCACAAGGTTCTGCCGCAACTCATCGAGGCCCTTAAGGCTCGCTGATCTTCAACTCTGCAGTGTTCAAACGCCCCGGTCAATGGCCGGGGCGTTTATCGTTACCGACGGTGTCATAGAACGGCGACTGACGTGGTTTAGATCAACGGCCACGGGTAGCGGTGGCCACTTTCGTCGATGGGAAGTACTCCTTCGCGAACAAGAGCGCGCGCTCGACCGAGGATGGCATCTTGTTCGAACGTCCCGAGAAGTTCGGCAACGGAGCGGGGAAGTCCTGCGTCGATCATTTCCTGAAGGTCGCGGAGTAGGTTTTCATCGATTTCCTCTCCGCCGAAATCCCAGATGACGGTTCGCAGTTTGAATTCAGCGTGGAACGACAGGCCATTATCGATTCCCCAAATGTGGCCATCGGAATCGATCAAACAATGGCCACCTTTGCGGTCGGTGTTGTTGCACACGAAATCGAACGCAGCCATGCGCTGCAATTGGTCATGGGTTGCTTCGTCTTCAAGCATTGTGAAGTAGTGCTGCTCAAAGTCGGCATCGATGAATCGCTGTACTGAACCAGTCCCATGTGGTGCGTCGTTGCGAGCAATGGTAAACGGAACGACATTCCAGCCCAGAGCGTCGCTGAGTTCGTAGGCAGCAACTTCGCGCTTCCAAAGTCCGTCAGGGAAATCCCATAGCGGGCGTTCGCCGATGTGGGGTTTGTAGATCACGCGAGCAGAGTGCTCTCCTAAGGTTGCCTCTGCGAGGAACGTTGCGTTCGAACTCCACGGCATTTTCCCGATGAGTTCGATCTCGCCGCCCGCAACGATTTTGTTGAGATCCTCGCTGGTTAGTTCAGTCGAGGACATGGGTGGCCACCCGGATCCATCGGTCGACCGCATAGCCGGCAGGCGGGGCGACCGGCTCGAACAATGTCATTGCCAATGACGATAAACGCCGCGACCTGCGCGCGAGTAATACGGATGCGAGCAGTGGCCGGATCAAAATCGAAATCCTCGGTGAAGTCGTCGTCTTCACCATTGATGTCGGGCATTTCTTCAGCCACGATCATGAGTCGGTCGTCGTCTTCTTCGTACGCGACGGCGAGCCCTCCAACAATCCATTGCATCTCTTCCGGATTTACCGCAGAGATGGGGGCGATGAATTGACCGGGATGGATTGCTGGAAGGTCGGTGAGAATCCCCTCGAGGTATTCACAAAGAGCAGCGACTTGTTGCTTTTCCATCTTGAACGAAACAATTCGACCACCATCTCGAACCTGGATGAAGAAGGTGCGCCGTCCCGGATCACCAAAGACACCCGGAACGATGCTGTCTGGTTCGGTGAATTCCCAAGACTCACTCATGACAGTCCGAGTTTCGAAAGGTCGTCACCGGTTGAGTTCACGCTAAGGACCGCAGGGCCAGAGGCTGAATAGAGAATGGCCGAGATCGAACATGGTGAAACAACGATTCGCTGAAAGAGGTCGAGGTGAGTGCCGAGCGCTTGTGCGACGGCTGCCTTGATCGGGTCAGCATGCGAAACGGCCACGATGGTCTGGCCCGGATGTTTCGCTACGAGCGCGTCGAGCGCGCCGACCATTCGCGTTTGCATCTCGGCAAACGATTCGCCATTCGGGAATCGGAAGCCGCTTGGATAGCGCTGCACGGTGTTCCACTCGGGCAGCTTGCGAAGTGCGTCGAGTTTCTTGCCGGTCCAGTCGCCGAAATCGCATTCGAGCAGACCGCGATCGATCTGCACTTTGAGTTTTCGTTCACGGGCGATCGGCTTGGCAGTTTCGCGAGTGCGTTCGAGGGGCGATGCGTAGATCGCGGCAACCTTTGTGAGTTTGCTGATCCGGCTCGCTGCCGCCTCAGCCTGGGCGACTCCGCTCTCGGCGAGGTGAAGGCCTCGGGCGCGTCCTGGAAGGGTGGATCCGGTCGTAGGCGTTTGGCCGTGTCGGACCAGAAGGACGAGCGTCGGAGCGGGGGCAGATTTCGTGCGGGCCATGGGACTCAGATCCTACCGAGCGACTCTCGTTAACGGATCGGTCGGGCGGGTCTGGACTGTTGATGTCGGGAACGATGAGGTCACCGACTACGGTGGCGACCGCCTGCCGCCGCCCCCGGTCGATGCGGCATCGAATTCATGAGGATGGTCAGCACAATGATGGGACGACGAGTAGGCGCAGGTGTTCTGGCTCTTGCCCTGGTGTGCATGATCGGCCTTAGTGGCTGTGACCAAAACAACACGCCGAAGGAATACAACACTCTCACGCAGCAAAACTTCGTGGAACTGTGCACCAACAATTACTACAAGTCGACCGGCGAGATCACGGTTATCGATGCGTCGAATGCGTCGAATGCGTCGACACTCGATCCGGCATTGTCTTCGACCGACTCGACGATCAAGTCCGACGTCACCGCAACGAGTCAATCTGACTGTCTCTGCATGTACTCGGTGTACGTCAACAACATGTCGATTGCTGATTTCACTTCGCTCAATCGTGATTTGAAGTCAGATCCGGAGAAGGCGTGGGCTGCGGTGTCTGCTGACATCAAGAATGCAGTCAGTAAGTGTGCGTCAGGAGCCGGTGCCTCAACAACGGCTGCTCCGTCAACGTCGACGACGACTGCAGGCTGATCGTTCGCAGCGTTACTTAGCTGCCGACTTCTTCTTTTCGGGAAGTCCGAGGCGAACAACTGGTTCGGCCCATTGTGGCCAGCGAGCGCGACTTTTCTCAGCGAGTTTGCGCATCAGAGCGATTGCGCCGGGATCATCGTCGCCAGGCCTCGCTTCGATCGAACCGTCAGCGATCATCCGTTGCATGATTTCGCGGCCCAGTTCGGTGCGAACGATGGTGAGTGTCCAGTCGTTGTCTTTGCCAATACCACCGGTTGAAATGTCGGCATGTTCGGCAGCGAAATCGGGACAGTGAGTGCACCCTTCACGCGTCCAGTCGTGACATTCCTTGAGGTTGACCTCGTGGTAACTGCCATCACGAGTCCAGAGTTGGAAGACGCCCTTGATGTTCATCTTCGTGATTTCGGCTTTCGGAATGCGGTACTTCGCTTCGAAAAGTTCCTCGAAGATCGCATCGTCGAATGTCTTCGAACACAGAAGCCCAATGTTGAACACGATCGGCTTTGAGATTTTTCCGATTTTCCGGTTCCACATGACGGGGGCAATTGATGACTGGCAACTCATTCCGACAAGAGCGAGACGGCTAAGGCCGCGTTCTATCGCTTCGTCGATCGCAAGAGTGTTGGCGGAATAGGTGTAGCGACTGCCAGCGCCGGCGAGAACTTCTTCGCGATTGGTAGCAACACCAGGTATTGCTTTCCAGGTCGCGGCGTCGCCACCTTCGAGATACGACGTGAGTGCACCATCGATGTAGTCGTTGTCGAGCGCCCAGATGAGGAGGGCAGAAACTAAGCCGCCGTCCTGGCCCATGCGATGGACCATGTCGTCTGAGGCGCGAGTTAAGAGAATATCTGAGTAGATGCCGGCAACTTCATCCTCGGTTCGATCTCGGCCGAAGAGATGCTCATTGGCCTCCGGTTCCCACGAGCGGAATCGAGGGCATGCTCGGGTGCAACTCGTGCAACCCTTTTGACCGTGACCGCAATCGGTCGGACCGAGTTCGTCTTCGATATGGAACGGCTTGTAGCCGCCGGCTTCGTGGTTGTAGCCGATGACATCGTGCGGACAAGCAATGACGCAGCCGGCACAGCCGGTGCACAGGCCCGAGGTGATGACCTCGTCAAAGAGTTCCTTCCACTGGAACGTCCAACGCTCGGCTTTGGCAGGTGTTTCTGTGGTGCTCATAGAGGGCGAATCTACCCCTCAGAGCGCGGATTGATGATCTCCGGTGAAACGATTGGACGACCCGGGCTGGTGTCGGAAGACTGTCGCCCATGGACCTGAACTATCCGGCAGATGCAGAGGCCTACCGCAGCGAAGTTCGCGGCTGGCTTGAAGAGAACCTTCCAAAGGGATGGTTCGAACCCGGTTTCGATATGAGCGCCGACGATCGAGCGCTTTTCCTTGATCAATGGACGAGCAAGCTCTACGGCGGCGGCTGGATTTGTGCCTCATGGCCAAAGGAATATGGCGGTAAAGGTCTCACGACAATGCAGTCAGTCGTTGTTGCCGAAGAGTTTGCCAATGCTGGGGCTCCGATGCGCGCTGATTTCTTTGGCGACACGCTCGTGGGCCCGACCATTCTCCAGTGGGGGACCGAAGAGCAGAAACAAGAATTCCTTCCCAAGATTCTCTCTGGAACCATTGCGTGGTGTCAGGGCTTTAGTGAACCCGATGCAGGTTCGGATCTTGCCAACCTCGGCACGAAGGCAGTGCTCGATGGCGATGAATGGGTCATCAACGGCCAGAAAATCTGGACGACACAAGGGTTCATCGCTGACTACGTCTTCATCCTTTGCCGCACCGATCCCGATGCACCGAAGCACAAAGGCATCTCCTATTTGCTCTGCCCGATGAATCAGCCTGGCGTTGAAGTTCGGCCAATCAAACAGGTTGATGGATCCTCTGAATTTGCTGAAGTGTTTTTTACAGACGCTCGCTGCCCGAAAGAAAACGTTGTCGGTGGATTGAACAACGGATGGGCTGTCGCGATGACCACGCTCGGCTTTGAACGCGGAACATCAGCAACAACTGGATACCGCCGCTTTGAAAATGAGCTGAATCACATCATCGAGGTTGCGAAGCACAATGGAGCGATCAACGACCCGCTGATCCGTCAGCGCATTGCGCTTGCTTGGTCAAAAGTTCAGATCATGCGCATTAACGGGCTTCGCTCGCTCACAGCGGTTGTGCAGAATCGCAAAGACTTCGGCGTAGCCGCTCTCGGCGCGACGAACAAGATTTTCTGGAGTGAGTATCACCAGCAGGTGATGGCGCTCGCGATGGATGTCCTTGGCCCCGAAGCACAGTTACTTCTCGGTGATTCCGGTTCTGAAGAATCGGTGCCTGGTTATGGTCGTCGAGCGGTTAATCGGCAGTACCCGGCGAATGCACTTCAGTCGTCGTTTTTCTTCAGTCGGTCCGAGACCATTTGGGGCGGGACCTCTCAAATCCAGCGCAATATCGTGGGAGAACGAGTGTTGGGTCTTCCCAAGGAGCCCAAGGTCACAGCCTGATTTGAAGGGGGTGACGGGGGGCCGGAAAGCGCCCCGACTACCCTTATCGGGTCATGTCTGATGTACCCCCCACGTCGGGAGGATCGGTACCCCCGTGGGATCCCGGTAGTCCTCCAAGACGCCCTTCGACCTCTCCTGATCGCCGGGTGC
>JAEMTX010000306.1 GCA_016462055.1 Acidimicrobiia bacterium
GAACGAAGAGCGGGATCACACGCGATCAAATTGTGCAGATGGGTCGTACCGGTGCGGGGAAGTCCGGCGATGACCATCGGCGCTTTGATGTCGATGTCGTGGATCTCGGGGTGGCGGGCCAACAAGTCGGCGAGTAGAAGACGGTTCTTTAACAACGTGCCCATGAGCGATGCGGCTGAGATTCGTCCCATCGGCGAAAGCGGTGCTTCGGTTTCGAAGCAGTGCAGCAACACTTCGAGTCGCTCCACGAAATCCATCGGACCGAAATTTTCGAGACCGGTTTCGGTAGCGGCCTGTGTCATGAGCGCGTCGGCATTGAGTTCGATCATGTCCGCGAACGGCGCAGCACCGTCGAAGATCGCTTGAGCCTCGGGCGAGAACTGCGGGTCGCCGAGATCGTCGAGGCGTTTCGGTGCCGGTCGTGCTGAGCCAGACATGGTTCCCCTTTGGGCCCGTCCCCCGACGAGCGAACTGGCATCGTAGAGCCCCAAATCCCTTGTCGGGACAGGAATCTCTCGTTTCGGGCCGAAGAGGGCCCAATTGTCGAATGTGGTCGTGAAGGCCCTCGCTGGTACCGTGAGCGGGTCGGTTCGCACCCTGCGGACTGTGTAGCCCCTCCCGATTGCGCCAGGTTCGTGCCATGCACGAGTCAGCGGATCACGGAGCTGGGTCAGATACCCACCAGAAAGAACATACATGTCTGCTGAACCCGCAAACCTCCCTCCTAAGGCTGGCACGATCGCCGAACACCGGACGCACCCCACCGATACCGGGTCGCCCGAAGTTCAGATCGCACTGCTAACTGACCGCATCGATCATCTGACTGAACATCTCAAGTCACATAAGAAAGACCACCACAGCCGTCGTGGACTTCTCATGCTGGTTGGTCGCCGTCGCCGCCTGCTCGACTACGTCAAGAAGAACGACGTCGAGCGTTACCGCTCGATCATTGCGAAACTCGGCTTGCGCCGATAATCGCGAACCGGGGGACGACCATCGTGGTCGTCCCCTCGCTGTTCCTGTCTGGGAACAGCTCCCCGGCGATACTGCGTTGTCAGTTGCCGGAGGTGAGGGTCGGATCACTGCTCCGATGTTCACCTCTGGGAACTGGTTACGAGGTCGCCTCCAACTGACGGACCAATGTCCGTCTCACAAAGGAGACACACGTGGCTGATGCCATTTCCGTCGACGCCGCCATTCCTGGCAATGCCGACAAGACCATTACCTTTTCAGCCGGCAAACTTGCCGGTCAGGCTGACGGTGCAGTGACCGTCCGCGTTGGCGACACCGTCATGCTCGTCACCGCTACAGCGGCAAAGAGCGCACGTGAAGGTGCCGACTTCTTCCCTCTCACCGTCGACATTGAAGAGCGCATGTACGCCGCTGGCCGTATCCCCGGTTCGTTCTTCCGTCGTGAAGGCAAGTCTTCCGACCAGGCCATCCTCACCTGCCGTCTCATGGACCGCCCGCTGCGTCCGTGCTTCCCCGACGGTTTCCGCAATGAGGTTCATGTTGTTGGCACCGTGCTTGCGGCCGATCTTGTGAATCCGCATGACGTCGTTGCCATCAACGGCGCATCTGCTGCACTCAGCCTTTCCGGTATCCCATTCGACGGCCCCATTGGCGCCGTTCGTCTTGCGTTTACCGCTGATGGTCAATGGATCCCGCACCCCACATACGAAGAGGGTTCGGAAAGCCAGTTCGAAATCGTTGTCGCTGGCCGCGCGCTGAACGGCAACGACGTTGCGATCTCCATGGTCGAAGCCGGTGGCACCGAAGCACAGTGGCCTGCGATGCAGGACGGCGCTCCCAAGGTTGATGAAGCGGAACTTGCTCGTGGGCTC